>JAAZDJ010000044.1 GCA_012512255.1 Clostridiales bacterium
ATATTATAATAAATCTTTACTTGAATTTAGATTATTAGGGCGGCGAAACATAAACTTCCAACATCAATATTATATATGTTTTTTTTCGTTCGCCTGTTAACAAAAATTATTTGCTTTTTGGGCTGAAAATTAAAGCCGCGATATACGAAAACACGGTCACGGCGCCAAGACCCGCAGCCGTTTGGACGATTCCGCCGCTAAACATTCCCAAAAAACCTTCGGTTTTTACGGCTTTAATAGCGCCTTTTGCCAAAGAACTTCCAAATCCCATAATGGGAACGGTAAATCCCGCGCCCGCAAACTCTTTTAAATACTTAAATACGCCAATCGCCTCTAAAAAGACGCCTGCGACCAAAAAAATAACCAATATTCTAGCCGAAGTAAGCTTTGTTTTTATGATTAATATTTCCGCCAGAACGCAAAGCAAGCCGCCTATTATAAAAACTTTAATATACATCAAAAATGTTTCCATAGATCACTTCTCCAATAAAACCAAATGCGCGATGCAAGGTATGCTTTCTCCCTGTTGAACTATGATCGTGCTTAATAACGCGCCGGTGGCTATAAAAATAACTTTTTTATACTGGCCTTGTTCCATTTTGGGCAATATAAACGCTTCTAAGACCGCGGCGCCGCAGCCGCAGCCGCTCCCGCCTTCCGAGGTATATTGGTCGTGATGATAAATGGACGCGCCGCAATCCATATAATTTTGCCCCAAATGGTAACCTTTTTCTTTCATCAATACTCTTAACAAATCGCTGCCTAGCTTGCCCAAGTCCCCTGTTACTATCAAATCATAATCATCGGCCTTAGTATTGGTATCTATAAAAAATTGGACTAATGTGCTCATTGCCGCGGGCGCCATTGCCGCTCCCATGTTGGCAGAATCGGTTACGCCGTAATCTTCCACTTTACCTACGCAAGCTTTTGTAATTTTTATTCCTTGATTTACAAGCCCGACTATAACCGCGGCAGCCGCCGTTACCGTATGCTGCGAATATTTTTGTTTCTGCGCGCCCAGTTCTAACGGTCCTCTGAATTGTCGTTCCGCGCTGGCGTAATGGCTTCCGGTCACGCATGCCGCAACTTCGCCAAATCCCCCGTCTATGAATATAGCCGAAAATATTAGACCTTCGGCCATCGTCGAGCATGCGCCATAAATGCCCATATAAGGGATATCAAACAGTCTAGCGCAATAACTTGACGATATTATTTGGTCTAATAAATCGCCCGAAAACAATATATCTATCTCATTGGGCTTAATCCCCGCCTTTTTGATAGCGTTATGTAAAGCATAAACGAACATCTTGCTTTCGGCTTTTTCAAATGTTTTTTCATCAAACTTTGTGTCGCTTAAAACATCATAAAAATATTCTGAAAACGGCCCGTCTTTTTCTTTTTGTGACACTACAGAATGGCTGCTGAATATCCTTGGCTCGTTTTCAAATATGTAAGTCTGTTTGCCTATTTTTTTTAATTTTTTATTTTTTGTTCTTTTTAAGGTTTTAACGCCTTTGGTAAGATTTAGGTCTATTTCTACGCCAAAATCAAATAACCTCATACTTTCACCTAAAACAACCCGATAATATAATATATTAACCCCACAATAAAGGACGCCAAGATTCCGTTGACAATAACAGGTCCTGCGATGGTGTAAAATTTGCTACTTAATCCAAAAATAATCCCTTCGGACTTAAACTCTATGGCGGCGCTGGAAATTGCGTTGGCAAAACCCGTAATAGGCAAAAAAGAACCGCCTCCGCCGTAATAGGCGATTTTATCAAAAACTCCGATACCCGTTAGCAATGCCGTTAAAAATATTAACACTATCAAAGCAATGGTTTGCGCTATATCGTCCGGCACGGATAAAATTATCTTTGACAAATCAAACAAAATTTGACCAAACAAACAAATAACTCCCCCTATCCAAAACGCGTTAAGCAAAGATTTCCAAGTCGTTTGTTTGGGCGATACAAGCTCCACATAATCCGTATATTTTTTGTTTCTTTCTTTATATTGTTGTTTAAATTTTTCTCCTGTCGGCATGTCCATGGTTTTTTTCCTCTTTATACGGGCTTTTTATTATGGTTTCATTGTCTTCAATGTTGAAATATATCCTTTGTTTGTCTTTATACACTTTCATTTGCGCCACCTCGCTTTTGATATTAATATCTCATAAAATTTGAGTTAATATTCATTGCTATTAGATAAAATTAAGCTTAGACACAGTAGTTATCGTTAAGAAAAAATAATTTTTGATTTTAAAATAATTTTCCAAAAATTTGCAAAAAATATCTTTTAAAGGAGGATAACAAAAAATGAAAAAGCTTTTAGCGTTTTGTTTATCTTTTGGGTTTGCAATATCGCTTTTGACTGGTTTACATATCAAAAATTACGCGCATGCCGACGGCGCCGTTGAGCAAGACAACCAATATATTATTTCTTATGTTGAATATTCATTGTATAACCAAGACGGCAATCTTATTAAAAGCGTAAAACAAGGCAAAATTTTTATCGTTACCGAGGATAATACGGCTAACAATCCAAAAAAATATGATATTTTGGAAAAAGACTATCAAACAGACAATACAAAATCGGAAGAATATAACGATTATAAAATCCAACCTCTAAAAATCATTAATTATGAAGGACAAAAACCCGTCCAGAAAAGACCAAGACCAATTATGCCGATTATGGACGCGCAAAACGCATAAAAAAATGGCTAAAACTAATTTTAGCCATTTGGAACGATTTTTTCTTTTGATCCCATATATATTCTTAAAGGTTTGGGTATATTAACTGATCCGTCCGCGTTTAGATTGTTTTCTAAAAACGCTATAAGCATTCTAGGCGGCGCTACTACCGTGTTGTTCAAAGTGTGCGGATAATAATTGCCTTCGGCGCTTTTTACCCTAATGCCTAGTCTTCGCGCTTGGGCTTCTCCCAAATTAGAACAGCTGCCCACTTCAAAATATTTCTTTTGACGCGGCGACCAGGCTTCGACATCCACGCTCTTGACCTTTAAGTCCGCCAAGTCCCCCGAACAACATTCCAACACCCTTACGGGAATATCTAAAGACCTAAAAAAGTCCACGGCTGTTTGATACAAAACCTTAAACCAATGCATGCTCTCTTCGGGTTTGCATACAATTACCATTTCTTGTTTTTCAAATTGATGCGTTCTGTACACTCCCCTTTCTTCAATGCCATGCGCGCCCACTTCTTTTCTAAAACAAGGCGAATAGCTGGTTAATTTATAAGGCAGCTCTTCTTCGGGCAAGATTGAATCAATAAATTTTCCTATCATTGAATGCTCGCTTGTCCCTATCAAATATAAATCTTCATCTTCAATTTTATACATCATATTTTGCATCTCGTCAAAACTCATAACGCCGTTTACCACATTTCCGCGAATCATAAAAGGCGGAATGTAATAGGTAAAGCCCTTGTCAATCATAAAATCGCGGGCATATGTCAATATAGCCGAATGCAATCTTGCTATATCGCCGCAAAGATAATAAAAACCGTTTCCGCTCGTTTTTCGCGCGCTTTCAAGGTCAATGCCGTTTAGCCTTTCCATTATGTCTATATGATACGGTATCTCAAAATCGGGAACAATAGGCTCGCCTATTTTTTCAATTTCAACATTTTCGGTTTGGTCTTTTCCTATGGGAACGCTTTCGTCAATAATATTGGGAATGACAAGCATTATTTCATTAATTCTTTTTGAAAGCGCGTATTCTTGTTCTTTTAGGGTTTCAAGCTCTTGCGCTATTTCTTCTACTTGTCTTTTGGCTTCAATGGCTTGCTCGTTTAGACCTTTTGCCAAAAAAGCGCCTATTTCCTTGCTTATAGAATTTCTACGGTTTCTTAACGTATCCGCCTTTGTTTTTATCGCTCTGTATTCTTCGTCAAGCTTAACAACTTCATCCACCAAAGGAAGTTTTTCGTCTTGAAATTTTTTCTTAATATTTTCTTTGACAAGTTCGGGATTATTGCGCAATAATTTGATATCAATCATAATCTCGCTCCTTTTTTATGTTTTTATAAAAAAACCTTCCTATCCCTACCAATTTGGGACGGAAGGACTCCGCGTTGCCACCCAAGTTGCCGTTATATACTAACGACCGCCTCAACGGCGCTTATAAAGGACGCCACCCCTTAAGGCATTACGCCTTACCGCTCAAAAGTGGATAAGACCAAACATCTTTAACGATTCGCACCAAACACCGTCTCTCTGAAAAAGATTGTTTTGGTCGCAGCTTTTTCATCGCGTTTTTTTATTATGTTTGGAATATATTATATACATTTTTTATAGCGTTTACAAGCCATTTTCTTGATCTTTTGGAAAAAACTTGTTTTTTATCTTTTCTATAATCTTGCTTTCCAGTCTTGAAACTTGGACTTGGCTAACTCCCAGCATTGCGGCTACTTCGCTTTGCGTTTTGTCCCTATAATATCTCATAATTATTATTTTCTTTTCCCTTTCGCTTAATTCATTTATAATGTCGGTCAAAATCAATTTATCCAAAATATCGTCCGTGTTTTCGTTTTCGCTAGAAATTTTATCAATAAGGCTCGAAGAAAAATCGGAATCGTCGCCTTTTTCATAAAGCGATATGGGAAATTTTGAGGAATCCATAGCGAAAACAATTTCTTGCGGTTCTAGGTTAAACTCTTTGGAGAGCAACTCTATGCTAGGATCGGTTGCGTGATTTTTTTTGTAATTTTCTATAAATTGATTAATTTTATTGGATAATATCTTTAATGTTCTAGAAACCTTGATATACCCGTCGTCCCTTAAAAACCTTTTGACTTCTCCGGCTATCATTGGAACGGCATAAGTAGAGAACTTAACATTATATGAAGTGTCAAAATTTTTTATCGCTTTCAAGAAACCCATTGATCCTAATTGGTATAAGTCATCATAATCCACGCCCTTATTTATATAACGCCTGATTATGCTCTTTATTAACGGCGAATTATGAATCAACAGCTTAGTCTTAGCCTCCTCATCGCCTTTTTGAGCTTTGGCTATTAATTCAATTGTCTCATTATGTTCAAGCACTTAAAATTTTCTCCAAATATTTTTATAGGAGTATTAATAATTAACCTTTTATCGTTTTGCTCATTATTACCTTAACGCCGCCATTTTCATTGGGCGCGACTTCCAAAGAATCCATAAATGTTTCCATAACCGTAAAACCCATGCCCGTTCTTTCTTCTTCGGGCTTAGTCGTAAAATACGGCTGTCTAGCTTTTGGTATGTCTTTTATCCCTATGCCGTTGTCGCTTACCTCTATATGTAGCGTTTTGCCAATAATCTTAGCCTTGATAGTGATATATCCCTCTTGCCTGTCATAGCCGTGCACAATGCTGTTGGTAACGGCTTCGCATACGGCTGTTTTTATGTCGTTAATCTCTTCTAGGCTAGGGTCCATTTCTACGGCAAAAGCCGCGACCGCGCTTCGCGCAAAAGATTCGTTTTTTGAAAGAGCGGGAATTGTAAGTATCATTTCATTATCAACTTTCATGATTTATGCTCCTTAAATTAACCAATTTTGGGCATTATTTCATACAGCCCGGTCATTGTGAAAATTTTATCAACTGTTTTGCTGGGATTGGCAATAAAAATCGGGATATTCTTGGCTTTTAGTTTTTTGAACCGTCCAATCATAATTCCCACTCCTGTGCTATCCATAAAAGTAAGCTCGGACAAATCCACGACTACTCTTTTCATATCGTTTTGCGTTATCAACTTGTCAAGCTCGTTCCTGGTATATACCGCCGTGTGTTCGTCCAGCTCGCCGTATATGGCAATATAAAGCGTGTTGTTAAACAATTTGTTTTCAATTCTCATTTTTCAAAACTCCCTTATAAAAGTGTATAGTCTTTGCCTTATAGGATTATTGAACATTTTTTGGGTTTTTAAACTATTTTGTAGAAAAATTAAAGCCAAAGGCAAAAAATAATTATTGCCTTTGCGCCTTATGGCAAGATGATAAAAAAATAAAAAAGACTTAAATTTAATTTTTAGTGGTTCGTCAGTAAATTTAGCCCAAAAATTATCTAATTAAAAAAAACGCATAAAAAATACCACTCTTAAAGAGTGGTATTTAGGTATTACTCTGAATAAGATATATATTAATAATTTATATATTAATAATTTTCCGCCCTTAATTCAAAATAAGCTCTAGGATGCGCGCATACGGGACATTCCTTGGGAACTTTTTTGCCTCTGAAGATATGCCCGCAATTTCGGCAAATCCAAACTTGCTCTTCGTCCCTTTCAAACACTTTATTGTTTTTAATGTTTTCAAGAAGTTTTTTATAGCGTTCCTCGTGTTCTTTTTCTATTTTTGCTACCATTTCCATCTTTGCGGCGATTTCAGGGAAGCCTTCTTCTCTTGCCGTTTTGGCAAATTCGGCATACATTGTCGTCCACTCATAATTTTCGCCTGCAGCCGCGGAAATGAGATTTTCGGCGGTGTCCCCTATCAATCCCAACGCCTTATACCAAAGCTCGGCATGTTCTTTTTCATTTTGCGCGGTTTGCAAGAATA
Organism: Clostridiales bacterium; assembly: GCA_012512255.1. Classification (NCBI taxonomy): domain Bacteria; kingdom Bacillati; phylum Bacillota; class Clostridia; order Eubacteriales; species Clostridiales bacterium. The sequence continues at coordinate 6,564 of JAAZDJ010000044.1, forward strand.
TATCGGCTATTTGTTCATAGCCTTCCTTTTTGGCAACAGAAGCAAAAAAAGTGTATTTTGTTCTTGCCATTGATTCGCCGGCAAACGCTTCTTGCAGGTTTTTTTCAGTTTGTGTGCCTTTTAAATCTTTCATAATAATCTCCTTTATTTTATATAATTTTTCATTTAAATTCATACTAAATATTAAATTATAAGTAAAACAGCGTATTTAAAATTCATTAAAATGTTAGACTAACCTTACTTATCGTCCTTATTCTTGTTAATTTCTTTTTTTAGTCTTTCTATCAACATTGGCTCTTCGCCGTTACTTGACGGCAAATAAAATTTAGCGTCTTTTAGACTATCGGGAAGATATTGTTGTTCAATATATCCCCCATAATCATGCGGATATTTATAGACTGAGTTATCGTCAATTACATGAGGATAACTTCTATCCCTTATATAATGCGGCACAATATCGTCTTTAGTAAAATTAACGGCCTCTTTAGCCGCGTACATAGCTTTTACAACCGAATTTGATTTAGGCGCAAGGCAAACATAAATAATAGCGTGCGTCAAAGGTATATTACCCTCGGGCAAGCCCAATCTTTCCAAGGCCAAGTAAGCATTGACCGCTAAGGTTAAGGCCCGCGAATCGGCCAGCCCGACATCTTCGCTTGCATGAACAACCAATCTTCTTGCTATTAACAACGGATCGCATCCGGCTTCTATCAATCTGTTAGCCCAATATAACGCCGCATTTGGATCGGAGCCTCTCAACGACTTGCAAAAGGCGCTCAAAAAGTCATAATACACTGATTGGTCTATGGACAATGCTTTCGCTTGAATGGATTGCTCCGCGATAGTTTTGTCAATTTTAATGCAGCCCTCTTTATCAGGCGGCGTTGTCATAACAGCAAGTTCCAACGCGTTAAGCGCCACTCTTAAATCCCCCGCGCTCGCCCATGCCCAATGCTTGTAGGCTTGCTCGTCTATTTTGATTTTGAGATTGCCAAATCCCTTCGGGCTTGACACAACCCGCTTCAAAAACTCTATAATATCGTCTTGCGCGATTGGCAAAAACTCAAAAATGCGACATCTGGACACTATCGCGCGCGTCATTGAGACATATGGATTTTCTGTAGTGCTGCCAATAAATATTATTATGCCCTTTTCAATTGCGGCCAAAACGCTATCCGATTGCGCCTTGTTCCAGCGATGACATTCGTCAAGCAATAGATAAGTTTTTTGGGAATAAAGCTTTAGTCGGTTTTCAGCCTCTTCAATAACCCTTTTTGCGTCGGCAACGCCGCTAGATACGGCGTTTAGTTTTTCAAAGTAGGCGTTTGATGAATGGGCTATTATATTGGCCAAAGTGGTTTTGCCTGTGCCGGGCGGACCGTAAAAAATACAGCTGCCCAATTTGTCAGCCGCAATCGCCCTACGAAGCAGTGAATTTGGCCCTACTATATGTTTTTGCCCGATAAATTCGTCCAAGGTTTCGGGCCTTACTCGTTCATATAAGGGCGCCATTGTTCTGGCGGACATGCTGAATAAATCCATAAGTTGATTATAGCACAAAAAGTTTATACTTCAACAACTATTTGACTTGAGGATAAAGATTTGTTTAGCGTTATATAATTGATGTTGTGATATTTTATGCCGTCTATGCTCAAAATCGGCTCTTTTAGTCCTTTGTTTAATATTGCAATATTTATTTGGCTGCCGTTATAATCGTAAAGGACTTCGCATTTATCCCAAGCCGAAGGCAAATTAGACTCAATAATTAATTTTCGGCCGCGTCTTTTTATTCCTAATATATATTCTATTACTACTTTATACATCCAAGCCGCGGAACCTGTGTAATATGTCCATCCCGCCTGCCCATAAAACAATTCGTTTGAATATACATCAGCGGGCACAACATAAGGCTCGCCTTTATACCTTTCAACCTGTTCTTTGGTCAAACAATGAGTTATTGGATTAATTAATTCCAGCGCCTTATACGCCTTATCCTTTTGTCCGTTCTTTATCAAAGCCAAAACATACCATAAGGCGGCGTGCGTGTATTGACCGCCGTTTTCTCGGACGCCTTTAGGATAATTTTTAATATATCCCGCCGGCAATTCTTTAATGGGCGGATCCATAAGCTTGATTATGCGATATTCATAATCCACAAGCCTATCTTCTGCTGATTTTAACGCCGTTTTTGCCCTGTCTTCATCGCCTATTTCGGATATAATAGCCCAAGCCTGGCTTAATAAATCAATCTTGCATTCTCTACTTTCTACGCTTCCTAAAGGATAACCGTTGTCAAAATACGCGCGACGATACCATTCGCCGTCCCAGCAAAATTCATTAACGGCCTTTTTAAGCTCTATTATTTCATTTTTGTATTCGCTAATTAAGGCGGAAGACCTAACCAGCGGCAAAAATTCGTTTAGGCAATAGCATAAAAACATGCTCAACCAAACGCTTTCGCCTTCGCCTTTATGCCCGACTTTGTCAAGCGCGTCGTTCCAATCTCCCCCGCCTATTAACGACAATCCGCGATGGCTTCGCCTTAAAATAGCCAGTTCCAGCGCTTTTACGCAATGCATATAGATAGTGTCGTTTATAGGCGAGACCTCGGGATTTTCATATCTGCTATACTCGTCTTTAGCGAGCGCGGGCGAGCGCAAATAAGGCGCTTTTTCGTCCAATATCCCAAAATCGCCCGTATATTTGATATATTCCATTACCAGTAACGGCAGGAACAATAGATCGTCAGTAATTATCGTTTTAGTGCCGATTCTCTCGGGATGCCACCAATGCTGGACATCTCCTTCTTCATATTGATGCGCCGCGCAAAGCAAAATATGTTCTTTCACGGCTTGCGGGTCAATATACAACACAGCCAAACAATCTTGCAATTGGTCTCTAAAACCGTAAGCTCCGCCAGCTTGATAGTATCCGCATCTGCCGTAAAACCTTGAGCATAAAACCTGATAAGGCAGCCTATTTATTAATCTATCTAATTCTTTTGAGGGCGTTTTAATTTTGACGCAAGATAAAGATTTAAAATGTTCTACGCACTTGTTTCGCGCGGTATTGACATCGGCGATTTCATATTTTTTATCGGACAACCAAAAGTTAATTTCTTTGGTTTGATTTGGTAATAACTTGATTTTTGTTTTTATCGCCAAGCTGGGATTAGAACAGCTTAAATTAATCCAATCGCCGCCGTTTTTCCAATATTCAAAATCCCGCGAGGAGAATATACAATCAAAGTCATTCTGATCCGTTCCAAAATATACGCTAACTTTATTGGACGCATTAAACCCAAATACCCTATTATTTTCTTTTTTGAAATATAACTTGTCCCCCTGTTCAATTTTATTAACGCCTAACACTACGTCTAGATTAATAGCAAGACTTAATTTTCTTTCCGTATTAGAGGTGTTTTTTAGGCTGACATTAAATATTTTGGCGTCATAGTCAATATCCAAAAATTGCGAACAAACAGAAATAATGCCGTTGTAAGATGTTTCAAAAATTGTTTGGCCCAAATCATGCGTTACTATATATTGTGCGTCAGGATTTTCTATGTCTTTAGTTATTTTCCAACATGCCTTAGTATTTTCATCTCTTAAAACAATCTCTTCCGAACACTTGTCAAAAACCACATCGTTTTGCCAAGCGGTCAATTTGTATTCCCTTGAATTTTTGGACCATGTATAGCCGCCGCCTTTTTCGGTAATTAATGTTCCAAAATTATTGGTCGCTAATATATTGCTCCAAGGCAAAGGCGTATTATCTCTAGAAAGGTCAATATAATACGCGCTATCTTCCAAGAACCCTCCAAGCCCAAGTTCCATATCTAGATTTTTGGTCTTTAAAGACTGTGCGTGCAAAATTTTGGGTTTTGATGTTTTTGTTGTTGGATAGGCTGTTGACTGGATGTTGTCAACTTTAAATACGCTGTCAAAATAATATTGCGATACTCTTTTTAATATGTTAACTATGTTATGGTCTGTTCTTGTAAGATTGATTATCTTGATTTTATTCTCCAAAACCATATTGCGCAAAGACAGTCTGTCTATCACGCCATTTATATCGTCCAATAATGGATTAATATACATTTCGGGTTCTGAATACATCAATACCAAAATTGTCTTAAGTCCGTAGGAAGACAAATATTTAAAAATTTCAACTATTTTTAATAATTCATTAATATTGCCGTCCCTATAAAAAAAGCTGATTATAGGGTGCGTCGCAAAAACGCCGTTTTTAAATAATATGTTTATATCGTCTTGCAAATCCGTATAATCGCCGTCATATGTTATCACGCAGGTCTTTAGGCGGCTATACATTGCCATGACTTTTTCCATAAGATTTTTTTCAGGCGAAAAAGCGGTCCAAAGCTGTTTAAAATAAATTGTTGAGGTGTCAATTGCCTTATCAATCGCCTTGTCGCATGAATAAGAACAAATAGCATCCTTTATCGCATCCAAACTCTTGCTTGCCGTTATAATATAATTTATTGTTGTTTGGCTCATAGGATTTAGGGTTAGGTCTTTTATCGCGCCCAATACAGGCTCAAGTATTTCGCCAAAGCTGTCGGCTCTTTCGTTTTTTATTCTTGTCCAACCTAAGCCGTCCCTTGAATGGAAATTAAACCTATTTGATTCATATTGCGCCTTGCCTTCGTATATTGAAACCGCTAAATACACAGGATCTTTTTCGTTATTGCGATATGTGTATATTATATTGTCGTTCAATTTTTCTGTTTTGATTACCATGTTATTAAAAACAGGATGCGCGTAATAACTTTCATCAAAGGTCAAAACAGGTTCAATAAAAAAGGCAGCTCTGCACGATACCTTTTCAGTTCCGTCGTTTATGATTGTCAAACTTCTTATTTCGCCGTCATAATCCTGCATCACGGCTATTTTTAGTTCGAGAGTAATATTATTATGTTTGTATCTATATAAACTGAAAGAACTATTTTGGATTACCGTCTGAGAATTTGCCATCAGCTTAATAACTTGACCGTCCAAGAACAGATTAACGCCGTTGCAAAAATTACATTCTTTGTTTAGCGTAATGCCATTTAATACCGCGCAGCCGTTTCCCTCATCGTCTAGGGCAAGATGATAGCGTCCGTTAGTCATTAGGTTGTATGCTGGCAAGACGGGCTTTTGCGTAATTACTTTGGTAATTGGCTCTAGGCCAACAACGGGCAATTGCTTGTATATTGTTTTCTTTTGCGCGTAATCTATCATAGGCTCAAACAACATAATATCAAAAGCCTTAATTTCGGTTACCGACATAAACCTTTCTATAATTATGTCATTATTTAATAGATTATTAATCGCGCATAAAATCATTCCATGGTGGTGCGCCATGTAAGTTTTGTTTATATGCGCGCTTTGGGTAAGGTCTAGCGCTTCATACAAGCCGTAATCCCCCATAAGTCCTTGCGCTATTAATCTGTTTATATTTTTTAACGCTTTTTGGAGCGCAAATGACAACGCTAACATAGAAGAATATGGCGATATGACAAAGTTATCGCTCATATTCTTTAACGCCAAATAAGGCGTTCCAAACGCCTTATATTGATAGTTTTTTTGATCGTCCAGCATAAAATATTGCGATTCCGATATGCCCCAAATATCAAAACCTAATTTATTCGCGTATTTAATATGGGAGTTTATGCTGTTAATACAGGACTGATACAGCATGGAGCCTTCGTATATCCTTAAAAACAAAAACGGCATCAAATATTCAAACATTCCTCCGGTCCAAGAAAATAACGCATAGCCGTCATATTTTACAGGGGCTCGGGATAAGTGGTTCCAATGCTCTTTAGGAACTTTGCCTAACGCTACCGCCAAAAAGCTCGTGAGCATTGCTTCGCTTGCCATCAGGTCATAATGGATTTTGTCAAATGTTTTAGTGTCCGTGCCTATATAAAAAAGCTTTTTGCTGCTGTCATATAATTTTGATAAATTCATTTTTTCTATCAATCTTTTTATTCTGGCTCGCAAAACATCTTTCTTTTTTAATGTTTGCCGCGCCACTATTAAAGCCGCGAGTAGATTGCCGTTATCCACAGTTGAAACATAGCGTCTTAATATTCGTAGGCTTTGGGTGTCATACCAATTATATAAATTGCCGTGCCATTTTTTTAGTTTGCATACTACGTCTATAATTCCCAATAAAGTATTATATAGCTCAGAATAATCAATTAATTTCAAATCATATGCGCAAATTGCGCTTAATATCTGGTATCCAATATTTGTGGGCGAAGTGCGCTTAGCGCTGTAATTAATAAAATCTTCTTGAAAGTTATCGCATACAAGCCGGTTTTGAGTGTTATATCCAAAATCAATAAAATATTGATAAGTCTTTTTCGCAATATCAAGCAGCATTTTTTGGTCGTCATCGCTGATTATATGCGTTTTTTGCGGCTTAATTGAAGAATAATAAGCTAAAGGAATAGAAGATAAAAACAACAGACTAAATAAGCTATAATAATAAGCATTTGTGCCTAAAATCCAAAGCGTCAGGCTTGAAAAAAGCAAAATTACGGCTAAACAAGGCAATAAAAGCTCCCCAAACCAAAAACCCATTGAGTTTTCGGCTTTATTAAACGAATGCGCGAAAGTGTTCCATTTTAGCAAATTCTTTTTTGATATAATCATGCGATAAAGCGATTGGCAAATCGCTTTAAATAAATTAAATGAAATATACGGAAGGCAGGCGGCAAAAATAATTGCCCGTAATAACGTTTGCTTTGACTCTCTCAAAAAAGCATAAGTAAATCTATTTCTAAATGAATTAAATATTAATGAATATAATGTAAGAAAAAAATCAAAGCTTAAAATTAAGCCCATTGTTATTAAAGGAACAGCGCCCAAAAAAATTGACAAAAACAAAAGCAAAAGCGCGCTTATATAGATAAGACTAAAATTAATATTGCTTATGATACGCCATTTGGTTAGCAAATTGACTTGATTTTTTATTTTGATATTGTTTTCATCTTTGACTTTATTTTTTAAAAAAATTATATTTTGCCAATCCCCCCTAGTCCAACGAGTTGAGCGCGACATATATGTTTTTAAATTATCGGGCGCGTTTTCGTATAATATTACATCGCTGTCTATGGAGTTAAGCAAAGCCCCTTCAATAATGTCATGGCTTAATACCCAATTTTTAGGCAATTTGTTTTTGAGTTTTTGGTTAAATCTTTGAACATCTATTATGCCTTTCCCGCAAAACAATCCTTGGTCAAACACATCGGAGCCTATGCTTTTGCCATGCAAAGAATACACATCATATCCCCTGCCATCGGCAAATGCGTAAGAAAAAGGCGTTTTTATGCTTGATATAGGATTAGTGCGAATCGCAAAGCTAATAAGGTCGTATTTTATATTTTGGGGATGGGCCATTGTTTCAATAATTTCCCTGCATTGCATAGTAAAAGAATCGCTATCAAGCGCTATTAAATACTTGATTTTAGAAGTTGTTTGCCCTAAGATTAAGCAAAAACAATCATGGACATTCTCGCCGCACAAAAAAGATACTAATTTGGAAAACGCTCCCCTTTTTCTTTCTTCGCCTGAATATTTTTTTTCGGACGGGACATAACTTCTTCTGCGCCAAAAAATATTATAGTCATCGGGATTTAGTTTTTGGTAAAATAATTTTTTAGCATAGCGCAATAGTTCCTCGTCTTCTTTGGTCATTGCTTTATCGGAAGCCAAAAAATCTACCAGCAAACAAAATCTTATATTATTATAATTATTGGCGGCTTTCAATCTCCTAAGATTTTCTATCGCTTTTTCTAATTCGTTTTTATCGCTTATTAGCTGGGAAACCACAACCATAGAGCGATATTCTTGAGGAATGCCTTGGGAAAAGTCCAATCTTAAAAGCGGCTTGTGTTTGACAGTCATGCTTAAGATTTTGTTTATAATAGATATTGATATATAAATATAAATAGGCATAGATATTAACCAATACAAAATGGACTGCCATAACCTATCAAAAAACAACCAACCTATCAATGCGTTGGCGCCGACAGCAACAAGTGTTATGCAAAAAACATACATTAACGCCCTAAAACTTTTGTATTCTCTTTTGAAAAGCGCGCGGGCGATATGGCTATTTTTCGCATTGCTTAAGGCGACAATATGTCTAGCCAAAAACAATTCGTTTAATTTCTTTTTTTGGGCAAGCCGCGATAATTTTTCCAAATAATATAATTTGCTGACATCAGTACTGTTTTGATAAATTCCCGCCTCTTCTTTTAGAAAAATTTCATTTATAGGGCAGATATCAAGAATAAATTTGGTATTTACATATTCATTAAAAACCCTTAATGAGTTTATCGTGTTTGAAATTAGAATATTATATTTGATTACTTGGCGGTTAAAGCTATCAAGTCGCTCAGAAAAACTAAAACCTAACTTATTACAGTATTTTGTTATTTGGTCAATCTTTTTACGATCTTGACAAAGGTTGATTCCGTATATAAAACTGTTATTTATTAAGTTGTTTTCAAGGTTGCGATTATAGCGGTTGGAACATGCCTTAAAGATATTTTTATTTATTGTTATGCATTTCATTGAGATTATTGCCGCAAACTCCAATAGGCAATAATCTAAAAACAATTTAATGTTATTGCATTCGTCAAATGTTAGCGAACATTCTTCCTGATAAATTTTTAATAGCTGGCTTAAATGCTGGTTGGATATATAACCGTTGCTATGGCGCAAAATAAAGCTGATAATTTCATAAATTCGCGGTCTGTCATTGATATATGGCAGCCTAGGCAAGTTTTGAAGCTTTCTGATAGCGACATCCAAAACGCTTTCCAAATAATAATTATTCTCATATAACCATCTCTCAAATTCCAATAATTGATAGCCTTTTTGAGTTTTTAGACTTATAAGCTTATACGCTTTTCTAATCTTGGAAGCAATCACGCTTATATCCATTGAGCCGATTTTTAGTTTTGTATGTTTGTGAAAAATCGAAAGGCTTCTTACCCTTTCTTTAAGTTCTTCGTAATTGATATTAACCCCCATTTCAAAATAAGGGTCGCCGCGCCATGCGGTTATTTTGATTATTATACCTGATATTATTGCGATTATTACTATCCAAATAAAATAGTGCATATTGAATTATTATGTCCTAAGATAATATATCTTAAACAGCTTGGGTTTTTGGACAGGCAATTTTCCACAAAAATTTTCATATATATGTATAGCCCGTTTTTTATGGAAATAATCTCTTGGCGGTATTATGATAGTTGAAAATCTTTTTACATTTTTAAGCAAAATCTTTTTTTTCACTTCTTATGTCAATAATAAAGGCACTTTTCCTAAGCCGTTATCCCAAGAGGAAGAAAAGAAATATCTTATTTTATGCAAAAACGGCGACGCCGAGGCCAAAGACATATTGATAAGACATAACTTAAGGCTTGTGGCGCATATAGTAAAAAAATTTAATAACGCGGCCGAAGTTGACGATATGATATCGGTCGGAAGCATAGGGTTGATAAAAGCGATTAATACATACTCTCAAGAAAAAGGCACGCAACTAGCCACCTATGCCGCAAAATGTATAGAAAACGAAATATTGATGTACATACGCGCCAATAAAAAACACCGAACCAATTTGTCATTGGCCGATACCGTGGGCATAGATAGGGAAGGAAACGAAATTACTTTGATGGACCTTTTATTTGTAAAGGAAGACAGCGTTGTCGACCAAGTTGAAACCAATATCTTATTGGATAAAATAATGGATATTATCAAAAAGGTATTGGATGAAAGAGAATACACGATAATTAAACTGCGCTATTCATTGGGCGAACAAAAAAGCCTGACGCAGCGCGAGGTCGCGTCAATATTGGGTATATCCCGTTCTTATATATCAAGGATAGAAAAAAAAGCCCTTGCCAAAGTGCGCAATGAGCTTGCCAAATGCAATTTTAATTAAGATTTTTTATACGCTTTAATAATCTCTCCCACATATACTTTATGATAGTCTTTTAACGGATAATTTTTATGTATTTCGCTATCCAAAAACATATTTGGGTCAATTTCTGTTGCGTATATTTTTTTGCAAATTAGCACCATTTCTGATTCCTCAAAATACACAGTCCCATCTGAATAGATAGGCGTCAAATTGCAAGCTTTTGTCTTATCAATCTCCCGTCCCGATTTGCCGCCGCAAATATCATGAACCTTGGAATCAATAGGGAAACTGAGCGAGAAATAATCGTGTTTTTCAAGAAATTCAAAAGTATATCTAATAGGCCTAACAAATATTACCGCAATATTTTTGTTCCAAAGTACGCCCAAAGTCCCCCAGCTTGCCGTCATCATATTGTGTTTTTCTTTGTCGCCCGCGGCAATAAGCATCCATTGCTTGCCTATCAAATCAAATGGGTTTTTGTCAAGGCTTAACAAATCAAACTCTTTTAACATAATTACCTCCTTTTTATATTATATCACAATAACCTGAAAAAGACCTGAGCGTGACTTATTCACTTGAAAAAATATGAAATTAATATATAATAATTTTTATCAATTTGTGGAGGTTTTTTATGAAAAAATACGAATGCGTTTGCGGGTATATTTATGATGAGGCTGTAGGCGATCCCGATAACAATATCGCGCCCGGCACAAAATTTGAAGATCTTCCTGATGATTGGGTTTGCCCTCAATGCGGTTTGGATAAATCCGCTTTTACATTGCTAGAATAAACTATAAAGGCGGTTTAAATTCAAACCGTCTTTTGATTATTTATAGCCTTTAGGAGAAAAAAATATGAAAAAAATTACGCGGGATATTTATTCTGTGGGAGTTTGCAATCCGACATTAAGAATTTTTGATGTCGTTATGGAAACAAAATATGGCACGACATACAACGCCTATTTGATTAAAGACAAAAATAACGTATTAATAGAAGCGGTTTTGGAAAATTTTCGGACAATTATATACAAAATATTGAAGAAATAACCCCCGTTTCCACAATTAAATATTTGATATGTAACCATACCGAGCCCGACCATACGGGTAGCATTATTGGAATTAAACCCCGATATCACCATAGTGGCGAGCGCCGCGGGAATCAAAAATATAACTCAAATTATCAATAAGCCTTTCAATTATATAACGGCTAAAGACGGCGATGAATTGGATTTGGGAAATAATAAATTAAAATTTATTTTCCAGCCCAATTTGCATTGGCCCGATTCTATGTTTACATACATACAAGAACAAAAAATAGTATTCACTTGCGATTTTTTGGGTTCGCATTACGCTGAAGAAGATATAATTGATAAAGACTTAAAATACCCCGACAAATACTTTTCCGTTATAAAAGATTATTTTGACGCCGTAATGAGTCCTTTTAAACCTTGGATTATTAAGGGGCTTGATAAGCTTCAAGACTTAGACATTGAAATTATCGCGATTTCATACGGTCCGATATTGAAAAAATACAAAGACTATGTAATTAATCTATATAAAGAATGGAGTCAAGATACGCTTGAGCCAAAATCAGCGACGATTGCCTATGTGTCTGCATACGGTTACACAAGAAATATCGCGCAAGCTTTTGAGAAAGAATTGAATGATCTGGGAGTCAAAACATATATCTTTGATATTATACATTCTTCGCCGCAAGAAATCTTGTCGGCAATCGAATGCTCTAAGCTTACGCTTATTGGCTCGCCTACTGTTAATAGAGACGCGCTAAAACCCGTGTGGGATATTCTATCTCTTATTAGTCCAATTACAACCAAAGGCAAAACCGCTTTCGCGTTTGGCTCATACGGCTGGAGCGGGGAGGCTTGCCCTAATCTAGAAGCTAGACTAAAAAGCCTGGGCTTGCCATAGGTAGCCCATATTTGAGATTTTTATTCGCGCCGACTCAAGACGAATACCAAACGATATCCCAAACAGCTAAAATACTAGCAGAAAAACTATAGCGATAAGGCGGCTATTAATAGCCGCCTTAATAAAATTTTTTTATATCTTGTATTTTTTAAAACTTTTTTAAATCTCTATTTCTTCATACAAAGCATTTACGCTTCCGTATAAACGGTTTCTTGATATTATAGCAAAAGCGAAAACGCCTATGGTTATCAGCAACCATACGCCAATTTTTATCAAAACAATGATGTTGTTTGGTAAATACGCATTTTGGGAAGCAACTCCCAAAAGACTATACATCGTTGACATAAGCATCATTATTACAAAACTCACGCCCATATTAATAAGAGTCGGTATGGTCGCTCTTTTATTGTTTTTGACCGCCTCGTTGGGAGTGGCCCAATTAAGTTTGGGTTCTTTTAAGTCAAATCTTATAGTGGAATACGCGTAGCCATAACTATATAATCCTAATGTTATAGGGAAAAATATAATCTCTAAAACGCCTAATTTATATACGAAAATAGAAATCAAATAACCTAAAAATATGGTTATATAATTGAGTATTAAGGATATATAAACCTTGGCGTTTATTTGGGTAGTGTAGTCAACGGGAATAACTTTTGAAAGATAAAAAAGTTTGCCCTCGCGGCTGATTGCCGTAGCAGACGCGATATTCATACCGCTACCTAGCATCAATAACATGCCATAAGAAATGCCATAATAGAGATTATGGACCAATTCCGTTGACAAATCCGCCTCTTGTAGGGCTAAAGAATTTATATTCATTAATACAAGTATTATTAGCGGCAATATTATGATGCCGGCAAGGCATTGAAGACCAAACGCCGCCGTTCTTGTAATGTCTTTAAATTCCTTTATCATTAGGGCTTTTAAATGAGACCTGAATTCAGTTTTCTGATTTTTAACGCTTAACGCTTTCGCACTTTCATTTTGTCTTATTGTGCTTTGTTGATAAACCGCGTTTGAGATAAAATAAGCTATTAATAATAATATTAATAATGAAAATACCGCTATAGCTAGATTTACAAGACCGCTTAATGGAGCGCTTAAGCCGTATAACGCCTTATTGGTCGCAAGACACGCTATGGCGTAAAGAGGATAAAATACTTTGGATATGATTTGAGCGACATTAGAAAGGCTGGTTAAAATAGCGTCCATATTATTGGCTATTTCTTCTGTTCTTGTCTGCAATGACATTACGCCGTAAAAATAAGCGCCAAATATTACAGCGTATAATATCAACAAAAATATTGTTGTCAACAAGCCTTTGTTTCTAAAAAATGAGACCAAATACATTATTGGTATAGCGATAATGCTCGCCAGCGCTAAAGGAAATGCAGGCGTTAAAATAAAGCCTAATAAAATTGAAAGATAAAATACAAAACCTTGCGATGTGGCTACGCCTAACGCTATTAATAGCGGAATAACAATAGCCGCAAACGCGACAAGCGCATATAGATAAACTATAACTAATTTCGCCAAAAA
>JAAZDJ010000045.1 GCA_012512255.1 Clostridiales bacterium
ATAAAACGATTTTTCTAAAAATTGAGATGGGCATATTTTTTCTTTCCACAATCAAACACATTAACGACAATAAGAAAAATGAAAAATATATTATTCCTATGCCAATTATAGCGTATAACAATGATTTAAGCCATAAATCGCTTTTAAATAAAAACAATAATGTAGCCGACAATAGCTGTAATCCCGAAAAAACAACGCAAGCGCCCACAAAGTAAAATACAGGCCATAACGCGAGCACATAATATTTATTGCGTTTGTCCTCTTTGGATTTAGCGGCAAGTTTGACTTGTTTTTTGTATAATCTTTTGCTGTCAACAACGCCCGTTAACCATCTTGTCCTTCTTTTGTTAGTGACTTTAAGGCTTGTAGATTCTTCCATATAAAGCACCGCATAAGAATAGTAAAAGGTGCTTATCTTTTTGACCATGCAGTCAAACATTAATTCTATATCTTCCGTCAAAGTCATTTTGTAAGGCCAGCCGCCTAACGTTTTTATCACATCGCTTCTTAACATCAGGCCTGTCCCGATAGTCATTTGGGTAATATTATGGTCGGCTTTAAATCTATTGCCCATATCGTCAATAATTGTCCAAATCAGGCCATTGCAGCTGCTTGCTAAGCTATTGGCTTTTTTATCTTTTATATGATAGTTCTTGACGATTTTTTTGCCTTGAATGACTTGCTTGCCGCTCGCAAGCGCGTTATTCATTTCTTCCAAGAATGTATCGGTCAACATGCAATCGGCGTCAATTATCAAGTATGCGTCATATTTATCGGGGTTTTGCGCCAGTATTTCCTTTAGGCAAGCATTTAAAGCGTCGCCCTTGCATGTTTGGTTAGGCGCGATATGTATTACGCCGTCAACTTGTTTTGCCAATCCTATCGTAGGGTCGTCATATTCTTTGACAATAATATGAACGCCAAAATGTTCTTTGGAATATGTTTGGTTGTTTATGCTTGCCAGTAATTGCCCTATTACTTTGCTTTCATTGCGAGCTGGTATTAATATGGCTATATTATTTTTTTTATCGTTATAAAGTCTTTTTTGCTTTTTAAAAGAAGCAAACCAGCCTCGCAGTCTGGGAATGTAATAAATAAATAAAAGAAAACAAATTGTCAAAAAAGCATAAAATGAAAAATCTAAAACCGCGTTAATCATTTTAAATCCCCTATAAAAAAAATAAGAACGATGCCAGTTTACATAAGGCGTATATTTAAAGTCAAGATAATATCATTGTTAAAACTATACACTTTTGGGACAAAAGCTGAGACATAATTCTAATATAAATCACCATCAAAAGTTAACTCTACAAATTGTAGAATAAAGAGAAAATAACTTGAAAAATACAAAAAAATTATATATAATAGCTGTTATGAAGTCTGTTAAACAAATTATCGCCAAAAATCTTTTAGAATTAAGAAAATATCATAAATTAACCCAAATGGAATTGGGAGAAAAACTTAATTATTCCGATAAGGCTATCTCTAGATGGGAACAAGGCGAAACATTGCCGGATATTGATGTGTTATGCCAAATAGCCGAATTATACGGCGTTTCTTTTGAGTATCTTATCAGGGAAGGTTCTATGCAAGAAAAACGCGCTTTCATGACCAAAAAAGAGCGCGAAAATA
>JAAZDJ010000046.1 GCA_012512255.1 Clostridiales bacterium
CCTCCTGAGAGTGACCCAGAGCAAGAGGATTATATTGGTCCTACATCATCCGATAAAGTTATTTATTCTAGTAGGGATACATATATTTCAGAAGACGATGTTGAACAAAACATAAATTTTGCACATCAAGACAAATTAAGGGTGTATGGCGGCAAATGGTCCAAACAAAAAAGCGCAATTTTAAGATTTGATATTCCTAAAAATGACATATATTCCGTTAAACTGCAAATAACTGTTATAGCGGTGGAAGAAGTGTCGGTTTCAAAGCCTCAAATAATTGATGTATCCATAATATCAAATCATTATTTAATAGATGAGATAACCTGGAATACATTTAATCATAGCCAGCAGAAAATAAAAATAGGCAATATAATTGTAACTGGCGCTGGAACTTATACTTTGGAGCTAAAGGATTATGTTGCCGATCAAATAAAACAAACGGCTATTACATTATCGTTGTTGCTTGAAGATACGCAAATAAACTCTATTGCAAAAACAGAAATCGGTTCATATGAAAATCCTAATAATGAGCCAAGGCTCAACTTAATCAAAAGAGGAGATTCAGCAGAGCCAGGTTTGATGTTTGAGCCTACAGATGATACTTATTTGCTTTCTTCAGCTAGTAATGGTTTTTCAGATGTTATTTGGGCAAAATCTTCAGGCACAAATCATGTAATTAGAGGTTTTATTAGATTTGATTTAGCAACGCTTCAAGAGGAAATTGATACGGCATATCTTTATTTATATTTTATCGGAAAAGAAACACCTAATACGGAAGGCTTTTCGTTAAGGGTATCCAATTTTAATGATTGGGATGAATCAAGTTTGTCTTGGCAATCAACCCCTCATCCTAATAATTATATAATAAACGACTTGACTCAAATAATCCCTGTATCAAATGAAGGAGTTTGGATAAAAATTGATATAAAACATATACTTACAAATCCAAATTTTGTTGATAAATTATATACCTTTGGAATTTATCCTTCAAAATCAGACGCAGGCGTTATTTTTGCAAGTAAAGAAAGTCTAAATAGCCCGTATATTGCTATTAATCAAGTTGAAGGCGAGACTCCCCAATACAAAGTATCTATTGATATAGTTAACGGAAAAGGCGGAGATGTATTTATATCTAATACTACGGTATTCAAGAATGAAAATTTAACGGTATTGATAAAACCCGAATATGATTATTTCATTGAATATGTTAAAATAAACGGACAAAAAATAGATTTTAGCGACTATTTAATAGTAATTTCTGATATTAATAATGATATTAGTATTGAAGTTAAATTTAACAAGCAAAATTTGCTTATGGCGTCTTTTTCCACCTATACAAGAGAAGATATGCCTAATACTGCATACGATAAAGACGAGTTTTTTGCTGTAAAGACTACATTAACGGGCACAAATTCGCGTATCGGATATTTATGTTTTAAAAATCTTAATGAGGATGTATTGTCTAATAAAGTTATTTTTAGAATAATGGGTTACAAAGCGGTAGAGCTTGGGTCAAAAGCAATGCCAATAGGCGTATATGCTTTTAGCGACGGCGCGAAGTGGCTTGAAAACGGAATCACTTGGAATAACCAGCCCATAAATGATTTATTTTATAAAGGCAAAGTACAAGATGTTGCGGGCGTTAGCGCTTCAGCTGGACTTAAATCAGGCACTAAGCTTGGCGTTTTGAACGCTATTTCTCTAACTTGGTATGAATTGGATATTACAGAATATGTTCATGCTTTGGTTATTGCAGGCATTCATGATTTTGGAATAACGCTTGTGGATGAATGCAATGATGGCGCGCCAAGGTTTGAATTTTATTCAACTATGGCCGCACAAGAATATAGACCGCATTTGAGATTAGACCCGGCGGATAAGTTTGAATTAGAAACAGTTAAAATAACTGTTGATACAGGCGATTATGGGACAGTATTTGGACAAGGCGAGGTAATTATTGGTTATGATTATGAAATATTTATCATATGTGATGCGGGTTATAAAATAAGCCAAGCGATTGTTAATGGACAAGTTGTTAATGTGATACGCAATAAAATCTTGTTAAA
>JAAZDJ010000047.1 GCA_012512255.1 Clostridiales bacterium
GCAATTTGTGACAGCGGTCTTGGAAAAATACGGGCTTAAAGCCGACGGTATATACACCCGCCGCGACACGGGCATTCATAAGCGCGACGGCGCTTTGTTTTTATACGCCTTTTCGGATGCGGGCTTTGAGCCGCGCGAATGCGCCGTTATAGAGGATTATCCTTATTATATAATCGCCATAAAAGACTTGGGCTGTAAAATTGTCGGAATGTATGATTCCCAATCCGAAGACGAAATTAACCTTTTGTATGATATCTCTGATATCTTTATAAGGGATTTTCGGGAACTGATTTTTTAGATCTTTGGTATTTTTTCTTAGTGGCAAGCCCGCCTCTTATATGCCGTTCGGATAGGTTGATATCCAAAATTTTGCGCGCTTGTTCAAACAACTCGTAATCAATTTCGGGCAGCCTTTCGGTTATGTCTTTGTGGACGGTGGATTTGCTTATATTGAAAACTTTGGCGGCTTGTCTGACGGTCTGTTTGTTTTCCACAAAATAATATCCCAAATCTATTGCTCTTTTTATTATATAATCTCTCATATTCCCCCGGCCAAAAACGGCCAATAAAAATCTATTGTATATAAATTTATTTCGCAAAATGCGATATTATGCGTCAAAAATCGTTAAGAATATTTTTTGCGCCCAAATTTTAAATATAAAGCGATAAAAAGTATAAGACAAAATATTGATTAAACGATTTTATTAAATAGTAACAACAAAATCATCCCACAAATCTTGGACTTTTTTGATATCCTCAAAGGTCTCGCAGGCGATTTGCTTGGTTTTTCGGGCGCTAAGCCCGCAATCAATATGGTGATAAATAAAAAAGTCAATAATTATTTCGTCCAAACTTGGCTGGTTTTGTTCCAAAATGCGCGACCAATCAGCGTCGTATTTGCGCCTTTGGCTAAACATTGCGCAAAGGGCGGTTTTGTTAAAATTGACCAAAGGATTAACAAAGCCGATGCCGCAGCTTTTATGCCGTATGAAGTCCGTTCTGTCCATTCCGCTTAAGACTAAGGAGTTGTTCTTTTGCGCCCAATCCAAAACATAGGCATTTGCTATGTTTTGGCTTTCTTTGCTGGTTTCTTGTATATCAAAGCCCGAGTTTTTAATAATCAAATCTTGGTCTTGGAGGCCGTCCAAAAGCAATGTAAACGAGGACGGCGCTACGCTATAATTTTGGCGCATGTCCAAGAGCAAAGATACCAGCAGCCAAAAATGCCCTCCTTGGCGCAAGGCGATGCGTTTTTTGGTATTTTTAATTAGTTCGTATAAAATTTGCGCCAGCCTTTCATATATCTTTTCAAAATTATCGTCCGCGTAAGGCTGTCTTGGGTATTTTCGTTTTCGGGCAAAATGCGTGTCTTGGTCCAGCGGCAACTCTATAAAAGCGTTTTCGTAAGCTTTTTCCGTCAAGAAAAAAGTGTTATTTTCCAATGTCCTTAATCCCGCAATCCGTTCTATGTCCAACTCTGCCGTAACAATTGGCTGGGTCGCGCTTGCGGCAAGTATTTTTCCGCATTCGGCGATTGTACTGCTTCTATCGGCGTAAGGCGTTTTGCAAATTGCCCCGCATGCCGATATTATGGCTTTTGGGGGCGATTGAGATAAGATTTTTATTTGGTTTGGATAATTATCAAATTGCTTCAAATCGGTCGAATAGGGATTTAAAACGATATTGGCCGAAGTTTTATAAAAAAAACCCAAGTCCTTGCCTATATTTATCGCGATATTGACGGGCAAATGCGAGTTACAGCGCATCAAAGCCCTGTTGCTAAAAGGAATAGAATAATCGCCCAAGGCAATTTGGTCAAAACTTGGCTTATAATTGCCTTTATAAACTACGCACCAAATCTTGCCCATTCCGACTACCGCCGCGCAGTTTAGGATTTTTTCTTCCACCCTTAAGGGCAAACCTATCGCGCACAAGATTTGACGGTTTTTGGTAAATTGCGCTATTTCCAAAAGCGCCTCTTCGCACTCGTTTATAAGCGCGTTTTGGGCGACTATGGGGCTTTGGCTTGCGCCGTAGAGGCACATCTCGGGAAAAAGGGCAATATCAACGCATTGGGCGTTTAATTCCATTATCATTTCTTTGATATTTTGCGTATTTTGAAATATGCCTCCAATATACATTTGGGGCATGGCCGCGGCGGCTTTTAGATACCCGTTGTTCATATTATTAGTTTTTTAGTAAGCAGGTTTTTTATACCCAGAATTTGACAATATGCCGCATGGCTAATATGTATTTCTTGAGTTTTTTTTTGCATTACTATATAATAAGGCAAAAGACAAAAAATTCCGGAGACAGTAAGATTATTGTGGATTTTAAATCTCTTTTAAGCGGAAGCGACATAAGAGGCAATGCGGTCAAGCATGAAGGGAACGAAATAGAACTCACCGACGAGGTTGTATATTGGATTACAAAAGCGTTTGCTTATTGGCTGTCCGCCAAGGTAAAATCCAAAATGACTATTGCCGTAGGGCACGACTCCAGGATATCGGCCCAGCGCA
>JAAZDJ010000048.1 GCA_012512255.1 Clostridiales bacterium
AATAACATTAAGCCCAATTTTTTGCGGATATAATATAAAATTATAAAAAATTTAGATTATAGTTTGGCGTTTTTTGCTTTTTTCTCTCGCCAAAGATTACATAATCCCAATACGCATTATTGATAACTTATTATACTGCCTTTGGACGTTCTTTGGACATAGAGTTTTTTAGGCAGGCGTTGCTGCAGTTCAACCCTGTGGGAAATAAGCCCTATGATAAAACTGCCCTTTAACTTTTCCAAAGCGTCCATAACGGTATCTATCAAATCCGAATCCAAAGTCCCGAATCCCTCGTCTATAAACAAAAACTCAACCGCCGCCGCGCCGCTGCGACGGGAGAGCGCGCGCGAGATTGAGATAGCCAAAGAAAGCGAAACCAAAAACATCTCGCCGCCCGAGACCGTGTTGACTTTGCGGAGCTGTCCGCCGCAAAAATGGTCTTTTATCAAAAAGCCGTTATCATAGACTAACTCAAATTGACCCATAGTCAAAAGGCTGAGATATTCGCTGGCCGTGTATGTAAATTCTTCTATGTATTCCTCAGCCATAAATTCCATCAGCTTGTTGGATGAAGTCAGTTTGTGGAGCTGATTGATTATATCCAGCTTTTTTTGGACCTTAGCCAGTTCTTTTTTGGTTTCATTATATTTTATCAAGTCTTGTTCAAGCCTTGCTATCTCGCCTTTTAACTCGCCTAGGTTTTGGGACAGCTGTTTTTTGGCCTCGTCCAATTCGTCTTTTTGCTGGCGCGCGTTTTGTAGTTGTTCTTGGGTTATAAGACGGGGACTTAATTGGGCAACGCGGTTTTGGAAGCCTTTTAGTTCGGTCTGGATTTTAACCAAATCCGTTTGCGCCTCATTAAGCGCTTTTTGGGCCTCGCGCTCGGCTTTTGCAAGCTCTTCTATTTGGGCTTCTAGGTTAATGTATTGTTCGTTGCTGTCTTTCAAAGCTTGGTCAAAATCAGCGTAAGAGCCCAAAATCTTTTTTAGATTGTCCTGTAATTCCTTAATCTCTTGAGCCAGTTTTTTGCCATCTTGTTCGGTCTTTTCCAATAACAATTCGTTTTTTTCAAGAAGCGCCTTTTGTTCTTGGATATATTTTTGGGCTTTGTTTATTTTTACGAGCATATCCAAACAGTCGTTTTTTATGCTCTCAAAGCGTTCTTTGGTTTTGACGCAGCTATCGTCAAGCCTTAGCTTGTTTATTTCAGCCTGCAGTTTTTGAAATTTTTCTTGTTTTTCCTTAATGGCTTTTTCGGTATCGCTTATCTTTTGTGCTTGGGAGGCCTGGGTCTGGGATATGTCGTAAAAAGCTTTTTTCCAATTCTCAATTTGGACAGTTATGTCTTCCAAATTAATAATCTCCAAATCCTCTGACAATCGCGCGATAATATTATTACAAATAGGGCACCTATCGCCTATCTTTACTTGTGAACTTATAAGCGCCTTGGCGTTATGCGCGGCAAAACGCGCATATTCTTGTTCAAGCTGTTCCAGGGTTTTTTTGTATTCGTTTTGGCTTTTTACAATATCCGCTTGAAGCGCCAAAAGCCCGTCCAAAGCTTGACAGTCCTCTTTAATTAGAAGCGTTGTCTCTTCCAATTCTTTTTTTAAATCTATATATTTTTGAACAGCTTGGGCGTATTCGTTAAATTTATCAACCAAATTGACGGCCAGCTTTTCATCCAACGGCAATTTTATTTTGACAAGATTGTCCAAGGCCTTCAAATAGGAATTAATTTTTTGGGCATATTGTTCTTGGGCGCATTGAGCTTTTTGCAAATTTTCTTGAATTTGGCTTATTTCGTTTTTTATTTTTTTGTATTCCTGCGCTTTTTGGTCTTTTTGAACGGTTAATGATTTTATCTTAGCTTGGGTTTGGAGATTGTTGTGGAGGGTGTCTATATAAGACCTTAGCCGTTCTTTCTTTTGGCTAAGTTCTTTGGTCTGCTTGGCTTGTTCGGCTTTTTGGGCGTAATCTTGCCGCAAATTTGTTATCTTTTGATCCAAAGCTTCCCTTTGGTCTTGCGCGCTTTTTATTTGGGCTTGTAATTTTTGATATTCTTGATATTCTTCGTATAATTTTTCCAATTCTTTTAAATGTTTGTCGGCTTGTTCTATTTGCTTGGAAATCTCTTTGAGCCGCGCCTCATAATCTTGGTATTGTTTTCTTTTTTGGTCAATCACGGCTTTGTCAATCTCGCCCATGCTTTTAAGAAAAATTTCAAGCCCGTCGGCTTGGCCTTGGTATTCCCGCCTTCGTTCCAAAACCTTATTGTTTAGCTCTTCGCCGTATTTATTGAGCGAAAATATATTGCCTATCATTTTTTTACGCTCGGAAGCGTCCGCGGTCACAAACTTGTCATACTGGCCTTGTTCTAAGATAACGCATTGGGTAAAGTCTTTTTCATTTAGTTTTAACAAATCAATCACATAATTTTTGACATCCCTTATCCCCGAAGCCAAGCTTATCTTTTGGCCGGTAATGTCAAAAATCTCGGCGCTCATTTTGTTTTCTTTTTGGGTCTTTAGCTGGCGCGCGATTAAATACTTTTTTGGCCGTCCGTCTTTATTAAGGCTAAAAACAAACTCTATGCTGGCTTGCTTATCGTTAAGGTTGACAATCTCGTAATTATAGCCTCTGCCGCTTGGCAAGTCGCCAAACAGCGCGATAATAATGCTTTCCACGATAGCGGACTTGCCGCTGCCCGTCTTGCCGCAAATCCCAAACACGCCTTCGCTTGCCAAGGCTTCAAAATCTATAAATTGCTCTGTTTGATAATTTTTGACGCCTTTTATCTTCAAACTAATGGGTTTCATAACTCGTTCATAATCTCCAAAAACATATTGATAAGCTCGGGCTTGGGCTCTTTGCCGCCGTATTGGCTTTTGTAAAACTCAATAAAAATTTCGCGGTCGGATTTTAGGCGCTTGTCTTTTATGATAACTTTTTCTTTTTCGGGCAAAATTAATGAAAATCTTAACATATTGGAAAAGCTTTTTAGTTTTTTGGCGGCGCTGTCCGTTATGCTGTGGTCCAGCTTTAACTCAAGCCAAACCCATTTGCCTTGGTTTTTCTCTAAAATATCCAAAGCCTGCATAACGCTGTCGGCCTGCAGCTTGGCTACGGGCTTATACTTGGTCAAGGGCGCCCTTACAAGCTCGCGCACGCCTTGCAAATCAATATCGGCGATAATAACCGATTTTTGCGAAGTCTCGTCAAACGCGTAAGGCATTATCGCGCCGCTGTAATGTATATTTTTGGATTTTGATATGGTCTGCGGCTTGTGGATATGCCCAAGCGCCGTATAATGCGCCTCGGGAAAGGCGTCAATGGGAATAAGCCGCGCCCCGCCCAGCTCTATCTCGCGTTCGTCGCCTTCTTTTACGCCGCCTATGCAAAACAAATGGCTTATATTTATGTTAATACTGTCTTTTTCAAAACCCTTAGCGCCCTCAAACAGCCTTCTTTTGACGCGCTCGGGATAAGAAGTATTTTCTTCTATGGCCTCGCCCATTCTGGAATCGGACGGATAAGGCAAAATATTGACGCAAACTTTTTGGCTGTTTATCGCCGTCTTTATATAGCCTTTTCCCGCCGCGAACTTTCTTGCAGAGTATGTAATATCGCTCTCGCCCGCCAAAACGATATTGCAGCTTAACGCCATCTTTTTGGCGGCGGCGAGGCGCGCCGGATCGTCATGGTTGCCCGCTATCACAATTACCGTGCAAATTTGGCCCAAACTTACCATGCTCTCAAAAAAGAGAGTCTCTGCGGCTGCGGAAGGCAGCGCGGTGTCAAAGATATCGCCCGCTATAAGCGCCAAATCAACTTTATTGGCGCGCGCGATATCAATAATCTCTTGCATGACCGCCTCTTGCTCGTTTGTTCTGTCCGTATTAAATAATTTTTTGCCTAGATGCAAATCCGCAGTGTGTAATATTTTCATATATTTTTACCTGTTCTTATATTAACACATAACCTTTTTTTGAACAATATTATTTAATTTTAATGGTTTTAAAAACATAGTTTTAAGGGGTTATACGGTTTTGAGATAAACTTGAAGTTTGCCCTAAAAAATGCTATTATTTAGTCCCATATATTTATAAATTCCAAGGGTATATAAAAAATGTTAGTTAGTTTTTCGGGCGAATATTTGCTGGACAGTTTTACGGGCGTTGATAACCTGTTTATTTCGGAATACCTTCCGCAAGCGCCCGACATGTGCGTAAAGGTCTATCTTTACGGCTTGTTCTTATGCGCACACTCACACTCGCCCGATAACGACCTGGAAAAAATGGCGAGGGCTTTGGCTATGCAGCCCTCCGAAATAATAGACGCCTATACTTATTGGGCCGAGCTTGGGCTTGTGTCCATAGTCGGTCATAATCCTTTTTCGGTAAAATACTTGCCGCCCAAAAACGCGCTGAGCTTAAAAAAATACAGCGTTGCCAAATACGCCGAGTTTAACATGAAGATTGAGGCGATGTTTGACCGCGAGATTTTGCCCAATGAGTTTAACGAATATTATAGCTTGATAGAAGCCTATCATTTTGAGCCCGAAGCGTTTTTGATGATTGTTAGGTATTGCATAGATTTGAAAGGCGGCAATATCAACTACAAATATATCTCGGCTGTGGCGAGAAATTGGGCAAACGCGGGCATTACAACCTGCGAGCGCGTGGAGCAAAAAATCTTGGAATATGACAAAATCAGCGAGGAGCTGGCGCAGGTAATGAAAGCTTTGGGCAGCCGCAAAAGAGCCGATATTGACGAGCGCGCGATGTATCTAAAATGGAAAGAAGAGTTTTTGTTTGACTTTGACACCATAATCGCGGTCGCCAAAAGAATAAAAAAAGGCGGTTTTTCTAAGCTGGACAGCGCTTTGACCCGTTACTATGAAAGCAAGCTGATGACTATCCAAGAAATTGAAGAGTTTGAGAACAACAAAGACAAGCTATACGCCTTGGCCAGAAAGATAAACCGCACTATCGGAGTGTATTACGAGCAGCTGGATTATATAATTGAGACATATATCAGCGATTGGCTGAGCAAGGGCTTTGAGGAAGACGCGCTTGTTATGATTGCTGACGCGTGTTTTAGAAGGCATATACGCACGCTTGAGGGCATGAACGGGCTTGTGAACAAGTTTTACAAACAAGGCCTAGTCAGCGCGGGCAGCATTATTTCGCACCTTGAAAGATTGAGCGAAACCGACAAAAAGATTAAGCGTATCTTTGAGGTTTTGAATATAGAAAAAAATATAACAAGCTGGGACAGGGACAGCTATAGGACTTGGACATATTCTTGGGGCTTGAGCGACGAGCTGATTTTGTATTGCGCGGAGCTTGCCAAAGGCGCGGCTTCGCCTATCGCGTATATGAATAAGGTTTTGTCGTCTTGGCATGACCAAAAGATTGCCACAGTGGAACAAGCCAAACAAATCGCCGCGCAAAAGGGCGACGCCTCCAAAATCGCCAAGCCTTCTACCCAGCGGACTTACACCCAGCAAGAGCTTAACGCCCTTATTGACGACATCACCAAGGTGGAATTTTAAATTATGATTTTGAAAGAAGTATTGGAAAATCTAAAAGACCGCCAAAGCCGCGCGCAAATCTTGGCCGAATACAACTATCAGCGGGCGCTTGAAGACGAGCGGTTTTATCAAATTGAAAAAAAATACAGGGAATATAACTTTTTGTGCGGTCAAAATCCCGAGCCCAAAAATTTGCAAGAACTTGAAAAAATTAAGGCCCGGCGGCAGCAGCTTTTGGACGAACTTTGTTTGCATATAACGCCCCAATACGCTTGCCAAAAATGCCAAGACAGCGGTTATCAAGGCAAAGAGCTTTGCGTTTGCGTAAAAAGGGAAATATCCCGACGCATTGCCAATATGTGCGGGGTTTCTAGCAATATTTCGTGTAATTTTGAAAATTGCGATTTTGGCGTTTTTAAAGACCCAAAGCATAAGGAATTAATGATTAACACTTACCAAAAAATGAAACAATACTGCGCCAAGTTCCCTAACACTAATTTTAACTCCATAGTATTTAGCGGCGCGACGGGCACGGGCAAGACATACCTTATAAGCTGCATAGCGAGCCAATTGTCTTATTCAGGATTTTATGTGTTTTTTACGACGGCTTTTGGGCTGAATAATATGTTTTTAAAAAGCCATACAGCTATTATGGAAGAAAAACTTCAATACCTTGAGCCGCTTATTGACTGCGATTTGCTGATAATAGACGATCTGGGCACAGAGCCTTTATACCGCAATGTGAGCGGCGAATATTTATATACTATTATTAACGAGCGCAAAATAACCAAAAAGCATACGCTTATTTCCACTAATTTATCTTTGGACGATATATTAAACCGCTATGGCGAAAGAATTTTTTCAAGGCTAAACAACAAGGCCGATTCGTTGTTCTTAACATTTGACGGCAAGGATGTAAGGCTGGATAGCTAATATTATCCATATTTTTCAGCCATAATTACATCGCTTTATGCTTGCCAACAGGCATAACGATATATTATAATTTATAGGCGCGATGTTGTAATTTATGGCGCGAAAACTTGCAGGCTTGATGTAATTTCTAAACCTGATATAACTTGTATACGAGATACAATTTTTTTAAGCTAGATATAATTTTTAGGCGCGATATAATTTTGTGGCAAGATATAACTTGTAGGCAAGATATATTAAAAATAATAAGCGTAGTTGTAGGACTTTTTAAACATATCGCCAATATTAATAAATGCTGATGTAGCTCAGCCGGTAGAGCACCTCCTTGGTAAGGAGGAGGTCACGGGTTCAAGTCCCGTCATCAGCTCCAAAGGTAAAAACCGCTAATTAGCGGTTTTTTTCTAATGCGCAGGGCGAAATAAGCAATATAAATTAAAAAGGATCATGTATTATTTTAATATAAGGTTTATTTCAAAAAAATTATTATAATGCATTGAATTTTATATTAAATAAGTTTTTTTGTAAATATTTTTTCATCCTCAAAGCAATTTTTGCCAAACTTAAAGTTAACAATGTTATAATCTCTATGCCCGACGCTATTGCAAAAATATGACAAATATTCATAAAAAGTCTAAACTACTTGCAACAATAAACCATACTGAAAAACTCATAGCGCATAGGTTAAGCAATATAAAACCAATAAAATTTTAATCTTAATTCCTATGCTATAAAAGCGTTTAGTAACTTGTAATTTAGCAATAATTTAAAATATTTTATTATAGTGAATAGATTTTTTCAATTATTTTTGTTAAGAAACTAACAAACAAAAATGGCAAAAAAAAATCAAAACACTATCATACAATAATTTACAGACCCAAAACATAAAAAGGGGAACGGGTTATAAGTCGTTCCCCTTTTGGATAAATTAGTTGTCTTTTGGGCTTATTTTTTCATTATAACAAGAGCGCCTAGCAACGCGACCATAACTATAATTATGGAGGCGCCGTTTTCCTTTGAGCAGCCTTTGCAGCCTTTTTCTTGGGCGGCAGCGGCCTCAACCTCTATATCGCCCATAAGGAACGCTTCGTTGCCGTCAAGGTCAAAGACCGTTATCCTTATGGTATAGGCGCCCGCTTTGGTCGGGATAAAGCTAAAGTCTTCGTAATCTACTTCGTATTCCCTTCCATAGATGTCTTGAACTTTAATTATAAAGACCAAATCTTCTTTGGCGGTCGCATTGTCTTCGGCATTGATAGGTATAATATATTTCTGGTTAACTACGCCTTTTGGCAATACCTCTACGCTAAACTCAAGCGTAGGATCAATGCCCTCAATTATATCGCCAGGATCGGGCGCTTGCGGCGTAGGGGTCAGACCCGTCGCAAAGTTGGCGCCGGGAACCGTATCGCCAAATTCTTCTATTTTGGACTCTTTAAGCTGCAATAGGCCTTTTAGGTCAATCGTGCCGTCCGCTTTTCTGGAAGGCGCTATTGTTGTGTCAAGCGACACAAAATCATCCGCTGTAATTTGGTCTGTTCCGTTGGACGATTGCGATCCGTCCCAATAGAAGGTGGTCTCGTTTTGGAACTTGGCGTTGTCTTGGTTGTTGGGCTTGAGTTGTTCGCCTATCGCGACTCTAGCCGCGTCAAAGCCGCCCTCAACGCCGTTCCAATCTTGCGCTAGTTGCTTAAACGAAATGATTCCCGTCGCCTCAAAATTGGTATTGCCCGCGTGCGTATAAAACGCCACGTTATAAGAGCCGTTGTTATAGGATGTGCAGTTGACAACTTTTATGGCAGGACATGAGTTGCTGTCTATGCCCTTTGCCTTGTTGTTATAGGCTATGGAATTGATAAGCTCATGCTGACCGTATGTATAAACGCGCTTGTTGTCTTCGTCATATTCCCAATCCGTGCAAGGTATGAGACTTGTTCCGCCGAGCTTAAAGCCGTTGCCGTTGCCGGCGTTAGTGCCGTCGCTCAAATATCCGTTGCTGTAAGCGATACAGTTTTTGATTGTTACAACGCCGATAGGGCCTGTTTGTATCTTAGCGTACAAATCCCAGCCGTCGTCCGCGTTGTTATAAGCGATACAGCCGTCAAACACATTGCCAGGACCGCAAGTAAGTTTGGCCGCGAATCCGTCGGCGTCTTCATAGCCGTTGTCGGCGTTATTGTAAGAGGTGCAATTAATCACCTGATTATAAGCGGGCCATTTGTCAATGGTTTCGGTGGACACGCCGCTTATTTGTATGCCGGTATTGCCGTTGTTATAGGTATTGACTTCTATAATCTTATTATAGCTTCCGGCCAGCGCTTTTTGCAACTCGTCGCCAAAGGCGTCGTCGCCTACGCATCCTACCATGTAGGTTTCGGCGTTCATTTTGGCCGCCGCCACCGCTTGATTGGCGCCCTTGCCGCCCGGATTGGTCATAAAGCCATAGCCGCTTATAGTCTCGCCGCTTTTTGGCATCCGATCGGCGCATATTACCAAGTCCATATTGACGCTGCCGATAACAAAAACCTTGCTCATAACTTTTCCTTTTTCTTTTGTATTTATAACAGCATAAAAGCGTTTATAAGTTATCATATATTTTAATTATTATATTTTTGACTGTCAATTTATCAGCGCTTGTCCTAATCTTTGCCGCCGTTTCCAAACTGGTTAG
>JAAZDJ010000049.1 GCA_012512255.1 Clostridiales bacterium
ATTCAAACTTTTGTGCACGCGACTGATAGTAGCGGCGCTCGCGCCCGTTCTTTTTGTTATTTCGGTGTATATCTTGCCTTCGTCTAGCATAAGCGCGATATCAAATCTCTGAATCATGGCGCGCAATTCAGCCACAGTGCATAAATCTTCAAAAAAATCATAACACTCGTCAATAGATTGCAATGATAAAACTGCTTCAAATAGTTTATCGGCTTGAGGAGATTTGAATTTTGATGACATTTGTTTTACCTCTTATGTATGTATTTTAACAAAAAACAAAATAACAGTCTAGCGGAACAACATTATATTAACTTGCCATAAAAATATGCTTTTTTCTCAGCAAAAAAACAACCTTCAAAAACTGAAGGTCTGAAAATCATCTTATCTTTCTTCAAACTTATTTATTAACAACTTCATCCTAGAGACAGTATCGTCGCTGATTACATGTTCTATCTTGCAAGCCTCAACCTCGGCGGTCACTTCATCCACGCCCAAAACTTTTATCAAAAATGCTTTTATATTGGTGTGCTTAGCCAAGATATATTCGGCGCGTTTTTCCCCCGCTTGAGTCAATTCCACAAGCCCGTATTTTTCCTGGTTGACAAACCCCTTATCCTTTAATAAGCTTATTGCGTTATTGACGCTTGGTTTAGCTATGCCTAGCTCAATAGCGATATCGGTCACTCTTACGCTTGAATTAAGTCTTCTTAGGTTATAGATCGCTTCCAAATAATCCTCTAAAGAAGGAGAAATTTTTTTACCCGAACTACTCATAATATAATAATATTAAAAACATTCCCCAAAGTCAATATAGACCAAAAAAACACGCTATTTATCTCTATGTTTTTGAATTCTATATACCATATTTCTAATAATATTTCTGGGAAGCAATCTTACGCCTATGGTCGCAATCTTATTATAAAATCCGGGCACGGCTATTACTTTGCCTTTTTGCATTTTTTTATAACCATATTCAGCCACCTTTTTGGCGTCTGCGATTTGCAAATTAACAAATAACCCTGACATTCCCATATTAGCCGCTTTATCAAAATTGGTTTTTGTGGGTCCGGGGCATAAAGCCGTAACGGTAACGCCTGCTCCTTTTAATTCTCTAGATATGGCTTCAGAAAACGACAAAACATAAGCTTTTGAAGCGTAATAAACCGCCATCAAAGGCCCGGGCTGAAAGCCGCCTAATGAGCCCACATTTAAAATTTTGCCGCTTTTTTGTTGTATCATTTGGGGCAAAAACAAGCGCGTTAGCTTGGTTAAAGTATTGATATTAAGTTCTATTATTGCGTTAATTTTGGAAATATCGGATTTTGCAAACTCGCCAAAATCCCCCAGCCCCGCATTATTCACCAATACATCTATATTGATGCCGATGCTTTGGACCTCGTCAAACACTTCTTGCGCGGAATTCGGTTTTGACAAATCCTTTGTAATAACCGTCACATTTATATCAAATTGATTTTCTAAATCCTGTTTTAGGGCGGTTAATTTGTCTTGGCTTCTTGCGACCAAAACCAAATTATACGCGTCTTTGGCAAATAAATACGCGAACTCATACCCTATCCCGCTGCTAGCGCCTGTTATTAAAGCGTTTTTTCTCATGCAGATAACCTCTTATAAAATCTAAAAATCAAAGCAGCTTGCCTTCTTTCTTTTTTTGTAATTGCCGTCTAATATTAATATCGCTTTCAGTTCCTTTAAATAGCCTTGATATATTTGATCTATGCGCCCAAATTATCAAAGCCAATATGCTGGCGATTAAGATAATTACCGCTAGATTATCTTTGAATATAATAGCCAAAACAATCTCGGTTATGCCCGTGATAGATAAAAATATAAACGAGGCCACAGAGCCATACTTGCCAAAATAAAGATAAATAAAGCCTGCGATAAAAGCTATAACCGTCATTATTGGATTGGCGACCAAAAATATGCCGACGCTGCTTGCTACGCCTTTGCCGCCTTTAAAACGCTTTAAAACGGGATACATATGGCCTAAAATAACGCTAATTCCGCCGATATAAAACCCAATTTTTGAGCCGTTAGGAAGATAATAACCTAGCCAAAACGGCGCGTTTTGCAAAACTTGGCCCAAAATCTCATCGTCATATAACAAAAAATAACCGATTAAGGCGGGCAACGCGCCTTTTAACGCATCCAAGATTAGCGTCAAAACGGCAATTTTCACGCCAAAATTTCTTAGCATGTTCATAGTGCCGGGATTGCCGCTTCCCAAATTTTTTATATCTACGCCCTTTAATTTGGAAATTATAGCGGCAAAATGAACGCCGCCCAAAAAATATGAAAAAATGGACAACAAAACTATTTTCAAAAACAATATCATGCCGGCTGTCATATTAATCCCCTCTTGTTTTATTTTTTAGTTGAATTGAAATTGGCGTGCCTGAAAAATCTAAGGCGCTTCTTAAGCAGTTTTCCAAATATCTTTCGTATGAGAAATGCATCAACTTATAGTCGTTTACAAACAACATAAATGTAGGCGGCGCTGTTTTTGTTTGCGTCGCGTAATAAATCTTTAATTGTCTGCCCGAGCTTGCGGGCGGCGGGGTTGTGGCGACAGCGTTGCCTATAATTTCGTTCAATATGCCTGTGGACACCCTGCGCTGGCTGTTATCATATACTTCTTTTATCATTTCCATTAATTTATTTAACCTTTTGCCCGTTTTAGCCGATAAGAATATCGCGCGATAATAACTCATAAATTTGAGTTTTTCATCCAGCTCTTTTTTGAATTTTTCTACCGTGTAAACATCTTTATCCACAAGGTCCCATTTGTTCATGACTATTATTGACGGCTTGCCTTTGTCATGCACATATCCCGCTATCCTTATGTCTTGTTCGGTAATTGAAATTCCCGAGCTGTCTATCATTATAAGCGCTATATCGGCTCTTTCTATGGCTTTTATGGACTGAATAGCGCTTATAGCTTCCACAGGGCAATCCACCGACCTTTTTCTTCTCAATCCCGCTGTATCTATTATGACATAATTTACGCCATTAATTGTCACAGGTGTGTCAATTGAATCTCTTGTAGTGCCCGCTATATCGCTTACTATCACCCTTTCTTCGCCTATGATGCTATTAACCAAAGATGATTTTCCCGTATTCGGCTTTCCGACTACCGCAATCTTAATATAATCTTTATATTGTTCTTCGGCCTCAATTTTTGGAAAAAAGCTGACAACTTTGTCCAATAAATCCCCAAGCCCTATTCCCTGTTCGGCGCTTATGCCAAAAACATCTGCAAAGCCCAAACTATAAAAGTCATATAATAATTCGGGGTCATATACATCCAACTTATTAACAGCCAAAATGACGGGCTTGCCAACTGTCCGCAACAAATCGGCAATCTCATAGTCCGACGCTGTCAAGCCTTGTTTTAAATCGGTCAAAAAAATAATCACATCAGCCGTAGCGATAGCAAGCTCTGCCTGTTTCTTTATATGGCGCTGCATTTGGTCTTCCGACGCGGGCTCCAGTCCGCCGGTGTCTATAAGATTAAAAATATGGCCCGACCATTCGGCTTCGGACAAAATTCTATCCCTGGTAACGCCAGGAACATCTTGAACTATAGAAATTCTGCGTCCGCTGACCCGATTAAAAAAAGTTGATTTTCCTGTATTGGGTTTGCCTACAATGGCGACTGTGGGTTTCAATTAAAAACTCCTTATAAGCTATAATGGTCCAGCCATAAAAATAATAACATAACCGTAAAAAAAAGAAAAATGCTTTATTGAGCCTAACGCTTTAATTTTTATATAAAAACAAAAACAGCTGTTAATATTAACAGCTGTTTTTGAAGGGGGGGATATAATATTTTTTGGATATAGTCGTTAATCATCCCTGAAATAATCGTTATAGTCTTCAGGATGCTCGCTTTCCGCCATATTGTTAAAATGGCTATCAGCGTATGAATCGGTGTTTTGATATCCTCTATATCTATCTTGTTCATAAAACTCGCCCGCTTCATAGCTGTATCTCCGTCTTCCTCTTGCCTCGGTAATCATTCTCTCTCTAATTTCGCCTATCGCGATTGCCAAAAGGAAAGCTGACAACGCAGCAATAACAATGGTGTCAAACATAGCCCCGACGCCAAGGCCTAAAGTCGTGTCTATTCCTCTTCCGTAATAATTTATCAAAAATCTTATAGTCTCTCCTATATAAATACCCATAACAGAAGAGAAAAAGGCGCCGCGCCTGCTTCGGCCTATCAAATAGCTCAAAGCGCCCGCGACTAAGCCCACAACGACCGCCGCGACTATTTGCATAGCAACCGTATTGGTCGGGAGCACCCAATACAATAAAAGAACAACGCCTGCGGTTATAATTGTGGAAACCCAGGCTCGTAGCATATCTGATGTCCAGCCCATTGCAAATAACATATACAAACAAATAATAAACGGTATCAAGAATCCACCGATATTAAAAGAGAACACATTTGTTACTCTTATGTTTGGTATAAAATATCCTGCGCCCACGGCAATTACCAAAATAACCGCCCATAAGGTTGAGATTTTTAATTTGTCAAATAGGCGTTGTGTGACACCGAATAGCATCAAAACTAAAACAATACCTAATAATATCAATCCTATTGGAAAATAATCTGGCATATAGCACCTCCTAACTATATTTAAGAGTGTGCTATTTTTAAGGAATTTATACTTAAATCAAAAAACAATCAAAAGTTTTTTTTGGTAAAATATGACCTATTTTCTATCATTAATAGTATCGCCTCGGCGCGCAATAACAAATCGCCGCGTTTTTAAAAAGGGCGGCCAAATTATCCGCCTTCAAAAAAATCCCACACGGTGCAAAGCAATATTCAAGAATTTCTTGCGATATTAACGCGATATCCTGTTATTAATCTATCTGCGCCTGCCCAAAGCCTTGAAGAAATATTTTTGCAATACTATGGAGGAAACAATGGTTAATTTGACTTTATTAAAACGCGGTCTAAAAGAAAATTGGAAGATGCTTTTGGTATTTGCCGCAAAATTGACTATGTATTTTTCGGTTATTATATATATGTTTGACCCTAAACTTGGCAGCATTCTTGAACAATTCGCCCAAGCTATGCCCCGAATTGATGAGGCTATTTGGAATGGTAATGGCTGAAACAACATTGTTCGGGTTTATTTCTTCATATCTTTATGGTCGCCACATTTTTTACATTGTTTAACCCGAAAAACTTACATCTTATGATTTTTGGGCAATCGGGGGTATTATTTTGTTATTTGTCGGGGCGATAATGTTATTTTTTGCCGCGATATTGTCTTTTCAAAAGAGATTTGCATATATAGCTATTATATTAGACTTAAAAATTTTACCTTATCCATAATTTATTAAATTAGGCGTTTTTGCCAAATTTTTTTTATTATCATTTATATATCTTTTAGTTTTATATAAATTTTGAGTTATTATCCAAAAGCGTTTAAGATTTTTTTGATAAGACTATTTGCATTTAAAAAAATAAAAACCGCTATATGTATATAACGGTTTTTGGGCAATTTATAATGCTTGGTGCCGGAGGCCGGACTCGAACCGGCACGGAGTTTACACCCCGAAGGATTTTAAGTCCTTTGCGTCTGCCAATTCCGCCACTTCGGCTCAAAAAACAAACCCTGATAAAAGGGCTTGTTTTTAGTGGAGGCACCACCCAGAATCGAACTGGGGATAAAGGTTTTGCAGACCTCTGCCTTACCTCTTGGCTATGGTGCCCTAGAAAAATGGAGCGGTAGACGAGATTTGAACTCGCGACATCCGCCTTGGCAAGGCGGCACTCTACCACTGAGCTACTACCGCATAAATTTTTTATATTTAGTTTCTTTGGCTTTATAAATATATCAAATTACGCGAAAAATTGCAACTAATTGGGCGCTCAAAAAACCTAAAATCAATGGGCGTTTTGGCAATAAAATTTTGGTAATTATATATTTTTATAGGCTTTGCTTATTTTTCTTAGGTAAGATAGGCGCTCTATTGAAAAAATATGTTTGGTATGCTTATTTCGCTTTGGTAGGATAGACGCGCGAACGGCTGCGTTTGCTTCGTTCGTCTAGCACTTTAAACACGGATTGGACATCCAAACCCCTGTCTTCCATCAAAACAAGCGTATGATATATAAGGTCGGCTATCTCCTCGGCCAACTCATCATTATTTGAATTTTTAGCCGCTATTATCACCTCGGCGGCTTCCTCGCCTATTTTTTTGCAGATTTTGTCCGTGCCGTTTTCCAAAAGATAAGTAGTGTATGAGCCTTCTTTGGGATTGATTTTGCGGTCTTTTATGCATGCTATGTCTTTATATATTATCTCGGAAGTGAAAATGCGGTCAAATTCTTGAATAGTATTAAAAAAACACGAGTATGCGCCCGTATGGCAGGCGTTGTCTTTTTGAATAACCTTTAATAAAACACTGTCATAGTCGCAATCTAGCGTTACCGCGACAACCTCTTGAAAACAGCCGCTGGTTTCTCCTTTTTGCCAAATTGCGTTTCTGGACCGCGAGAAATAATGCGCTTTTTTGGTCTTAAGCGTCAATTCTAGCGCTTGTTTGTTCGTATACGCCTGCATTAAAACCGCGCCCGTATAAGCGTCTTGCGCTATAGCCGGGACTAAGCCTTTTTCGTCAAACTTTATTTTTTGGATCAAATCTTCTTTCATAATCTTACGGGAATTCCTTCCTTGTTTAGATATTTTTTGACATCGTTAATCGTCAATATGCCATAATGAAACAGCGATGCCGCCAAAACCGCGTTGCAATTTCCTTCGGTCAAAGCCTGTTTGAAATGCTCCAGTTCGCCAGCGCCCCCGCTTGCGATAACGGGAACATTGACCGATTCGGTTATGCGCTTAAGAAGTTCAATATCGTATCCGTTTTTTGTGCCGTCAGTATCTATATTGGTAATCAATAGCTCGCCCGCGCCCAAACTTACGGCCTTTTTTGCCCATTCTATCGCGTCGGCGCCAGTGTTAAGTTTTCCCCCGTTTATATAAACATCGTATCCGCCTTGGCTGTTTTTCTTGACATCTATAGCCACAACAATTCGGTAAGAGCCAAATTTTGAGGCAGCTTGTTTAATTAAGTCTGGATTTTTAAACGCGGCGGAGTTTATGCTTGCTTTATCTGCTCCCGCGTTTAATAACGCGGTTATGTCTTCTAGCTCCCTTATGCCGCCGCCTACAATAATCGGGATAAAAACTTGCTCGGCCGCGCGGGCTATGACATCAACCATAGTTTTTCGCCCTTCCGTTGTCGCCGAGATGTCCAAAAACGCTATTTCATCGGCGTTTTCAAAACTATAATATTTGGCCAATTCTATAGGGTCGCCGGCATCCGTAAGGTTTTCAAAATTAATGCCTTTTACTACCCTGCCGTTGTGCATATCAAGGCAAGGGATAATTCTTTTGGTCAACATAATTTACTCCATTCTATAGCTTTTTTTAAGTCTATTTTATTTTCATACAAGGACTTGCCCAAAATCACGCCATAAATTTTCGCCTTGCATAATTCTTTTATATCGCTCATGTCTTTAGCGCCGCCGCTTGCTATGACATTAAGACCTTGGTCTTGGATTTGTATTGTCTTAGTAATGTTTATTCCGCTCAAGACCCCGTCCCTTGATATATCCGTAAATAAAACGGTTTTTGCGCCCATATCCTTGAGCTCTTTTCCCATTTCCAAGACATCTTTTCGGGTTATCTCTTGCCAGCCCTTAATCGCCAAAAACCCGTCTTTTGCGTCCATGCCCACCACTATTTTATCCGAGAAACGCTTTAGGGCTTCTTTCAAAATATATGGCGAAGAATACGCGATTGTTCCTAAAATTACCCTTTGGGCGCCCAAAACCTCTATCCTATAAACGATATCGTCTAGGCTTCTTACGCCGCCGCCGAGCTGGATAGGAATATTGACACAAGATGTTATTTTTTTGATAGTCTCAAAATTGGTTTTATCGTCGCTGTCAAAAGCGGCGTTTAGGTCAATTATATGCAAATATTGCGCGCCCGCTTGCTCAAAAACCTTGGCTTTTTCCAAAGGGTCGCCATATATTGTTTTTTTGGTCGGGTCGCCCTTATATAGTCTAACGCATTGGTTGTCCAAAATGTCTATCGCGGGAAAAATAATCATTAATAGCTCCCAAAAATTTTTTAATATTTTAAGTCCCGTATAGCCGCTCTTTTCGGGATGAAATTGCAACCCTATTATATTGCCTTTTTGGACCGTGGCGACAAAGTTTTGACCGCGGTGCTCGCAACGGGCAATTACGAATTTTGAAGGGCATTTTACATAGCACGAATGCGCAAAATACACATTGAGCTTTTTTGGAATATCCTTAAATATGGGCGCGGGCTTAATATCAATATTGTTCCAGCCTATATGGTTTGTTATATTGCCTTGGCTTTCCAAATTTATTACATCGCCTTTTATTAACCCCAATCCTTCGCAAACGCTTTCTTGAATACTTCGCCTAAACAATAGTTTGTGTCCTAGACATATTCCCAAAAGGGATTTGCCTTGTTTGACATGCTGTTTTATAACGGCGTCTATACCGCTTTTTTTCAAAAAGCCCATCGCTTCTTTAAATTTGGACGCGCCGCACAGAATTATTTTATCGCTTTTTTGGATTTGTTGTTTATCCGATGTTATGTAGGCATCTAATCCTAAATATCGGCAAGCGTTTTTTAAATTTGTAAGATTGCCCATGCCAAAGTCAATTATAGCGATACTCATTCAATAACGCCTTTGGATGAAGGGATTTTATCGGATACAACTTTTAAAGCTTCGCTCAAAGCCCTAGCGACAGCCTTAAATGCCGCTTCTATGATATGGTGGGTGTTCTTGCCCGCCAGTTTGTTAATATGCATGGTAATCAAACCGTAAGACGACAACGCCCTAAAAAACTCCTCAGCGAGCTCTCCATCAAAATCTCCTATGCGGCCTTTGCAGTTTAGATCGCATGCCAAAAATGGCCGTCCGCTTACATCAAGGACCGCTCTTACCAACGCCTCGTCCATTGGCACGGTTTTTTCGCCGTATCTTTTTATGCCTTTTTTGTCGCCTAGGATTTGGTTAATAAGCTTGCCCAAAACGATGCCGACATCCTCTACCGTATGGTGGCCGTCAACTTTAAGATCGCCTTTGCATTTTATAGTCAAGTCAAAGTTCGCGTGCGCCGCGAACAACTCAAGCATATGGTCAAAAAATCCTATGCCGGTATCAATTTGGCTTTTGCCTTCGCCGTCTAGGTTAAGGCTTACAAACACATCGGTTTCTTTGGTCGTTCTTTTTAGTTCGCCGGACCTTTTCATTTTATTCCTCTTCTTCAAATCTTATTTTTACAGAATTACTGTGGGCTTGCAATCCCTCGCTGTCGCTTAAATTTATAATATCGTCCTTAACTTTTTTGAGTTGTTTTTTATTGTAATTTATAAGGCTGATTTTTTTGATAAACGCCTCCGCGCTCAAAGGCGAGAAAAATCTTGCCGTGCCCGATGTGGGCAAAACATGGTTAGGCCCCGCAAGATAATCGCCCAAAGGCTCGGGCGAATACTCGCCCAAAAAGACTGCGCCAGCGTTAGATATAAAAGGCAAATATTGTTTGGGGTTGTCCAGCAATAACTCAAGGTGTTCGGGCGCTATTTCATTAGATATCATTATGGCCGTTAATATGCTTTCTACCACAAAGATTCGTCCGTTATTTTCAATGGATTTTCTTGCTATGTCTTGCCTGTCAAGCCGGCTGAGTCTGCTTTCTATCTCTTTTTGAACTTGATTTGCCAATTCTTGACTATTGGTTATTAGATAGCTGGCCGCTTGAGGATCATGTTCGGCTTGGGACAGCATATCGCAAGCTATATAATCAGCCCTTGCGGTTTTGTCGGCTATAATCAATATCTCCGACGGGCCCGCG
>JAAZDJ010000050.1 GCA_012512255.1 Clostridiales bacterium
AGGTCTTCATAGCTTGCAAATAAATCCTTCATTGACTTATTGATAATATAATCCGAAAAAGAAACATTATAATTGGATTGTTTTATGTAGTTGAGGATATCTTTGTTTAAATAATATTTAAATTGATAATCGTAATACAGCGAACGGAAATAATCGTAATAGAGCATTTCTTGGACGCTTGAAAAAGATATATAATCTTTGAAAACCTCGCCCGCGCCGTCGGACTGGCTGGCAAAAGCTCTGAACAGCGACGGCTCTACTCCCAGCAGCATAAGCTTGATTTCGGGTTTGTCTTCTAATTGCTTAGCGAAATTGTCAAGCTCGGTCGTGTCTATGCCAGCGTCTTTTAACTCGTCCAATTCGCCGTCAATTATATCAAAAGAATCGGTTGACAAGGCGTTGCCCAGCAGCCATTCCAGCGCGTAGGTAACATTTTTTTCTTGCTCGGCGTATATCCAAGTCATCAAAAGGATGACTGCCGTAAGAAGCCCTGTCATAACATACAAAGTGTTGCTTTTTATAAGTTTATATAATTCGCTTTTTATAAGTTTTAATAAGCTTTTCATTTTTTAGACAATCTCCAATATATTATGAAATTTCCGTTCCATGAACGCTGGTAAGCTCCAAAAAAGTCTCTTCCAAAGATTTTTCGCCCAAAGACATAAAAACAATGCCGATATTATGCGCGGCAAGCTCCAACGAAACTTTGGGTAATTGGTCTTCGGGCAAAGAAAAGACAATAAGGTTTTGGTTGGTTTGTATCTCGCACCCAAAAGCGCTTTGTAAGACATTAATCGCCTTGTTTTTTTGCAAAGGCGGAACGCTGAGTTTTATCTTCAGGATATTGTTTTGGGGACGCGTCCATTCGTCTACAGTTTTTATAGCGACAAGCTTGCCCTTATAAATAATCGCCACCCTGTCGCACATAAGCTGCATTTCGGTCAAAATATGGCTTGATATGAATATGGCTATGCCGTATTCGTGCGCCAGCATTTTC
The DNA here is from genome assembly GCA_012512255.1 of Clostridiales bacterium. Classification (NCBI taxonomy): domain Bacteria; kingdom Bacillati; phylum Bacillota; class Clostridia; order Eubacteriales; species Clostridiales bacterium. The sequence continues at coordinate 998 of JAAZDJ010000050.1, forward strand.
AAAAAGTCCCGCATCTCGCGGATGCCCGCGGGGTCTAGCCCGTTTGTGGGTTCGTCCAAGATAAGCAATCGGGGGTTGTGCAGCAAGCTTTGGGCGATGCCTATCCGCTGCCGCATCCCCAGCGAATATCGCTTTACTTTTTCGTGAATGCGGTTTTCCATTTTGACAAGCCTGACCACATTCATAATTTGCTCGTCGCTAATTTTATCGCCGTAAAGCGAAGCGTAATATTTGAGGTTTTGCCATCCCGTCATATACTTATACATTTCGGGGTTTTCTATTATGCCGCCGATGAGCGAAACGGCCTTTTTGAAATCCTTTTTTATGGAATGCCCGCAGATAGAAACCTCGCCCTCCGTTATGCTGGCAAGGCCGGCGATCATTCTAATGGTGGTGGTTTTGCCCGCGCCGTTGGGGCCCAAAAACCCGAAAACTTCGCCGCTATAAACATCCAACGAAATATTATCCACCGCGACCCTATTGCCATAGCGCTTGGTGAGGTTTTTTAGGCTCAAGACCGTTTCGCATTTTTTGTGTTTGGTAAAGTTTATCTCAAATTTTTGATCGGTTTGTTGGCTATCCTTATCGGGTTTTATGTTTTGCTCGTTATCGGGAACAAAAAAAGGCTTTTGGCTTGTTTTTAAAGACATTTAATTTAAAACTCCTAAGACAAGTATTTATATTATATTGTTTATATTTGACAATCTTATGGATTATTACTATTGCTTTTTGTTTGCTCAAGCGGGATATCAAAATAAAATTCCACGCCGTAAGGGACATTATTGACGCCGCACTTGCCTTGGTGCAAATCCATAATCGCCTTGACTATGCTTAATCCTATCCCATACCTGCCTTCGCTTCTGCTTCGGGCCTTGTCGGACTTATAAAAAGGAATCCAAATTTTTTCTAAGTCGTCCTCGGATATATGCTTGCCGCTGTTAAACACGGACACCCTGTAATAATCCTGGTCTAAGGTTTTGCCGATTATTACCATTTGCTTGTTTTCGTCAATATGGCTTACCGCGTTGTTGAGGTAGTTGTTGATTA
>JAAZDJ010000051.1 GCA_012512255.1 Clostridiales bacterium
ACAGATTGTATTGTCAATGGAACATTTGGAGTAAATTATTAATTATTCAACTTTTTGAAAAAAAATGCAAAGCAAAAAAAATATGACTATTTAATAAAAAAAGGGCGGTTTTTTAGATTTCGCCCTTTAGAAAAAATATTTATCGTCTTGTTTTTATTTTTTTATCTTTCTTAGCAAAATACTATAATAGGATTTTTTATCGTCTTTTATTAAATGCCTTTCTATCTCCACAAAACCGCATTTTTTATAGATTTTCATCAATTCCTCTTGAAAGTCAAAAACTTCGGCAATATAAACTTTAAAAGGCGTCAAAGAAACGACATTATTAACCAACTCTTCCTCGGCGTCTTGGCCTTTGAATTCATCCAAAATCTCAATAGGTTCCAAAAACGCTGTATCGTCGGGATAATGGCTGATAGGAAAACTGATGTGTTTAAACCTTTGGTAGCAGGCTTTGGCTTTGCCCTTCAAGAATTTTTTGAGTTCTTGTAATTGAAGATTCATAGCGCGTTTTTGGTTGCTGCTAATGCCCAGCATGCCTATTGGCTGGTCGCCTTCAAGCGCGACATAAAAGCAATCCAATTCAAACATATGCGAAAAAGCGTTTATCAGCGCTTGTTTGATTTGTTGTATTTTGGCTTCTTTGGTTTTTTCATTGTATAAAAATCCGAATTTGTTCTCATTATTAGCCACAAAAATATTCGCCAAGTCTTCCCTAATATTCTCAAGCTCGGCAGCGCTTTTTACAATGACCATAAAAAACTCCTCATAGCTTTATTGATTATAATTGTAACATAAATATCCGTTTATGCCAAGATTAATAAAAAACAAAAAGACAGTTCGTTATGTTCTGCCTTTTTGTGTAAAATAACTGTTTTTTGGAGTGGCTTTTATGAAAAAAATTCTTTATGTCGCGGTATACGAGGGGTCAATTTTGTCCATCTCGGGCACAAAGTCGTATGCTTGACCGTTGATTGTTCTTGCTATGGACACATTGTCTTTTGCGCGGTCTTGTAGCTGGGGCACGGGGTTTTGTTTGGCTTCCGCGCGGTAATCGGTTTGCCTTTGGTCTATATGTTTTTGGATAACCACATGGCTTGGCACGCGTTTGATATCGTTATTGATTTTATTTTGATAAAAGAAAAACTTGCTGTCGCGGGACAATTCTTGGACTGAAACATATTTTTCCTTTTGGGTTGTAAGTTCTATTTGGTTGGCTAAGACGCTGCGCACATATTCGCGCGTGTCATGAAACTGCAGCAGCTTGGGAAAAGTCTCGGGCACGAATTGGCGCCAATCCTTTTTTTCGTATTTTTTCAAAAGCTCGGCCGCTTTGTGCAAATGGGCGATTTCTTGCTCTAGGTGCAATTCCCAAACGGACTTGACATTGGGGTCAAGCTCGTCCATATAGAATGAGTAATATAAATAGCATTCCATATACTCGTGCAGCAACAGGCTTTCCAGCCATGTGCAATTGGGGTCTATCAAAGACCCGTAATGCGTCACATGCTGTTCTTCTATCATGGCTATTTCTTGATACAATTGCCTGCCCAAATCGGTATAATAATTATTGCCTATGTTCATATAAAAGTTCATTGTTTGCTGTTCGGCTGCGGTTATTATCAAGGTGTTTAGTTTGGTCCTGATGTCGGCTTTTTTGAAGTCAACATGGTATTTGGGCGAATCCATAGGATAGCGGTGTTCGGCTATGGTAGGTCTGCCGGGCGTAATATCCACATAGCTTTTGACAAGGTTTTCGGCGGGCGTGTCGCTGTCTAGGCTCATAAGATTGGCGTATCTGTATAGGTGGTCAAAGTCCTCAAGCAGCGCAAAATTCAGCGCGTTTTTCACATTTTGGTCGGGCTCGTTTTGGGCAAGCCAAGCCGTCAAATCCACAGCCACATGCTCGTAACCTATCGTGGTCTCTAGAGCGCCTTCGTTAATGGGCTTGAGCCAATTGATATGTTTTTGTTGCTGTTGCTCAATCCACCTTGTCATCGCGAGCTCGCGGCGCAAGTCGTTGTCGGCGCAATGGCGCTGGAATTGATGCGAAAATATAGCCGCTTCCACTTCTATGCCGTTCATCAAAATTATTCGGACTTTGGTGTAAGGGTCAACCGATTTTTTGTCGTAAGGGTTGGGATAGACGGTCTTCCAGTCCATAAAAAGATCGTCAATGGGCTTGGGTTTTTGTTCAAAAGGTCTAAACATTTTTTATACTCCTTAAAATTTTGTATTCTCTTTTACTAAAATTTACTATTTTATGCAAAAATATTCAAAAACCAAATAGCCGTAACAAAAAACAGGCTTTATTAAATGCGTTTTGACCAGCAATACATCTCCAATATCAACTTCGCCGTTTATAAAAAAACAGGGCTTTGTTAAAAAGCCCTGTCATTTTTATTTTTTTATTCCCAAGGGAATTTATATTGCTTAAGGTTTAGCAAATCCCTTACCTCGCTTAATTCTTTTTGGACGGAATGGTTAATGGGCACGCCGCTGTTTTTGCGCTCTTGCCAGACGAGGTATTCTTTCTCGCCCGCGGTATATATGCGCTCTTGGCCGGGAGCGCGCTTGGAAGCCCTTAACTCCCTTAAGATATTGCCCGCGATTTTTTTGAATGTTTGTGCGCCCATAAACGCCTCGGTATCAATGGCGATAAAGAAATGCCCTAGATGGAAAGGAACTTTTTTGCCGTCTTGGTCAAGTCCTGTAAGCATCTTGAGATAATTGCCTTGGGCAAGCGCCGCCGATAATATCTCCACAACGGTAGCGTAGCCATAGCCTTTGTATCCGGCAAGTTCTTCGCCTATGCCTCCCAAAGGCGCTAACGCCGCCTCGCCGCTTACCAAGTCTTTTAAAATCTGCTCGGAGTCCGTCTTGGGCTTGCCGTCCCTGCCTATTACCATGCCTTCGGGCGTGGGCTGCCCCATTCTCGCGAAATGCTCAATTTTGCCCCTTTGGGTTATGGAGGTGGCGCAGTCAAGGTTAAAAGGAAATTCTTCGTCCGTGGGCAAACCTATCGTAAGCGGATTGGTGCCCAGCATATTTTCCACGCCAAAGGTTGGCGCGATTGACGGGCGGGCGTTGGTGCCCGTTATGCCTATCATGTCATGTTTTATCGCCATGGAAGAATAATAGCCCGCTATGCCGTAATGAGTGGAGTTTCTGACCGCGACCATTCCCATGCCGTATTCTTTGGCTTTTTTTATGGCAAGTTCCATTGACTTGTAGGCTATTACCTGCCCCATTCCGTCATGACCGTCCACTACGGCCGTTGTGGGCGTTTGGCGGACGACTTCAAAATTGGTTACGGGGTTTTGGATTTTATCCAAAATCCTGTCTATGTAAATAGGCTTAAACCTGTTAACGCCGTGGGATTCTATCCCGCGCCTGTCGGCTTCCAATAAGACATCAGTACAAATCTCGGCGTCGGGCCTTGGCACGCCCACAGCGACAAAAGCGTCCGTCACAAAATCTTGAGCCGTTTTCCAATCCAATATCATTTTCATAAGAATTTTTCTCCTAAAAACATTACAATTTATTTTAACCCAATATAGTTATAAAATCAATAAAAAACCAAAACAAACAAAAATTAATGTTAAAAAATATTGGCGCCTAGCTAGTTAACGCGCGTTATTAAAAAAGGTCTTTAAAAAATCCAAAAAATCTTTTAAGGCCGCTTGGCTAATAGAATAATATGTCCATCTGCCGTCTTTTTGGGCGTTTACCAGTCCGCTTTCGGTCAGCATCTTCATATGATAACTCAAAGTCGGCTGGGTTATATTAAATTTTTCCAAAACTTTGCGGGCGGTTAGTTTGCCTTTTTTTAGCATATCAAATATCTTGATTCTGGTCTCGTCGCCCAAAATTTTGCAAATACGCGCATAATCAGAATAAGCCATAACGCGCTCCTTAATATATTTTTTGCTAATAAAATAAAGCCGTTTTTTTTAAAAAAACGGCCTTTATGGTTAAACCTTAATTATATTATATATTTTTTTAGATCGTGTCTTTTAATAGCGCTCTTTAGGTGCTCGCGGACATATTTTCTGTCTATAACGACATCAATCATAGGATGAACGCCGCTCGCGTTAAAAGAAATGTCTTCCAATAGATATTCCATGATAGTATGCAATCTTCTAGCGCCGATGTTTTCGCTGGTTTCGTTTTCCAGCGCCGCTATCTCGGCGATTTCTTCAATGGCGTCGGGCATAAATTTTAGATTGATATTATCCACTCTCAAAAGATCGGCGTATTGTTTGGTAATGGCGTTATCGGGCTTGGTCAAAATATCAATAAATTCTTTTTTGCCCAAGTTATCCATTTCCACTCTTATTGGAAACCTGCCCTGAAGCTCGGGGATCAAATCTTCTATTTTGCTTATATGGAACGCGCCCGAAGCTATAAACAGGATATAATCGGTGCGGATCGCGCCGTATTTGGTGTTGACCGTGGAGCCTTCCACTATGGGCAAAATATCCCTTTGGACGCCTTCCCTTGAAACATCAGGCCCGCTTGTGTTGCCGTTGCCGGCTATTTTGTCTATTTCATCAATAAAGATTATGCCCTCTTGCTCGGCGCGCCTTATGGCTTCGGCATTTATAGATTCCATATCTATCATGGCCTCGCTTTCTTCCTCAATGATTATCTTTATGGCGTCTTCGACCGCGAGCTTGCGGTTTTTGCGGCGCTTGTGCATAAGGCCGCCCATTAATTCGCTAAGATCAATAGCCGCGCCCATTCCGGGCAAAATCTCCATAGTTTTGGGTTTGTCAAGCACGGCTATTTCCACTATTGTTTTGTTGAGTTTGCCAGCTTTAACATCGGCTAAGATTTGGTCTTTTAGGACGGGTTCGTCCGAATTTTGCTTTTTTCGCTCGTTGTAGATGGCCTCGGCGACTTTTCTTTCGGCTATGTCTTTGGCCTTTTTTTCCACTTCTTTAAATTTCTCTTCCTTAACAAGCCTTACTGCGACCTCGGCCAAGTCTCTTATCATTGATTCCACATCGCGTCCGACATATCCAACTTCGGTGAATTTGGTGGCCTCAACCTTGACAAAAGGCGCTTTGACTAATTTGGCAAGGCGGCGCGCTATCTCGGTCTTGCCCACGCCCGTAGGGCCTTTCATTATGATATTTTTTGGCGTGACTTCGTCTCTTTGTTCGTCGCTTAGCTGGCTTCGTCTATATCTATTCCTTAAAGCTATCGCTACCGCGCGCTTTGCTTTATGCTGGCCTATAATGTATCTATCTAATTCGGCCACTATTTCTTTGGGTGACATATTCATAATTTTAGACTTCCTCCACGGTTATGTTTCTGTTGGTAAACACGCAAATATCGCCGGCAATCTCCAGCGCCTTAAGCGCGATTTCTTTGGCGTTAAGGTCCGTGTTTTTGACCAGCGCTCTTGCGGCGGCCAAAGCGTAATTGCCTCCCGAACCTATGGCGCAAACGCCGTCCTCGGGGTCAATCACATCGCCCATTCCGCTTATAATAAGCAAGTTATCCGCGTCCGCGACAATCATCATCGCTTCAAGTCTTCTAAGCAGCTTGTCGCCTCTCCAAAGTTTGGCAAGCTCCACCGAGCTTCGCATAAGATTGCCGCTGTATTTTTGCAGCATCTCTTCAAACCTGTCCGACAATGTAAAAGCGTCGGCGACCGAGCCCGAAAAACCTACCACTACTTTATCGTTATATAACCTTCTCACTTTAACGGCGTTGTTTTTTAAAATTACGCTTTGTCCGCTGGTTACTTGACCGTCGCCCGCTATCGCGGTGCGCCCGTCTTTTCGGACGGCGACTATTGTTGTGCCTTTTATCGCTTCCATAATCTACCTCTTTATTTTTGGAAATTTTTTGGGAAATGATTAATTAGTTTTATCTTTTTATTTTAACATAATTATATTTTAAATCAATAACTTAAGGTATGTTGTCATTAATGTCGCAGTATTGACAAAATTGCCGCATTTTTTCTAGCGCCCTTTTGGAGTATTCATTATATCTAGCGCGCTTGTCCTTGACCCGCTCTTTTAACGGCGGCAAAATTCCGAAATTTGCGTTCATTGGCTGGAAATTGTCATTGGGGGCGGTTATATAATTTATTAGCGCGCCCGTCATGGTCTCTTGGGGCGGGCTTATCAAGGAAGCGCCTTTTATATATTTATACATATTGATCCCCGCGATAAGACCAGAGCACACGCTTTCTACATAGCCTTCCACGCCGCTTAGCTGTCCCGCTATAAAAATATTAGGATACTTTTTTAGCTGGAAAAACCCGTTAATGCAATTGGGCGCGTTGATAAATGTATTGCGGTGCATTACGCCGTATCTAACAAATTGGGCGTTTTTTAAGGCGGGTATCAAAGAAAAAACCCTTTTTTGTTCCGGAAATGTTAAATTGGTTTGAAATCCGACAAGGTTAAAAAGGGTCTTTTCGCGGTTTTCCGCCCTTAATTGAACAACAGCGTAAGGCCGCGCGCCTGAAGCGTCTTTTAACCCGACGGGCCTTAGCGGTCCAAACCTCAAAGTGTCTATGCCGCGCTTTGCCATTACTTCTATGGGCATGCATCCTTCAAAAATTTCCTTGCCCTCAAAACTTTTAAGCTGCGCGGTTTTCGCGTTGATTAACTCGTTATAAAAACGCTCGTATTCTTGCTTGGTCATGGGACAATTGAGGTAATCGTCCCCGCCTTTTTGATACCTGCTGCCCCAAAACGCCGCGCTGTAATCAATGCTTTCGGCCGTGACAATGGGCGAAGCCGCGTCAAAAAAATATAAATAATCTTGGGATATTAACTTTTTTAGGCTGTTTGCCAAATCGACCGTGGTCAAAGGCCCGGTCGCTATAATGGTAGGGATATCTGCGTCTATGTCTTTTTGTTCTTGGCAAATTATATTGATGTTTTTATTCGTGCGGATGATATCGGTAACTTCTTGGGAGAACTTGTCCCTGTCCACCGCCAAAGCTTTCCCCGCGTCAACCGCGTGCTTATAAGCAGTTTTGATTATAAGCGAATCAAGCATCTCAAGCTCGGCTTTTAACAAACCCGAGGCCGTGTCCAAACTCTTTGACTTTAACGAGTTGCTGCATACAAGCTCGGCAAAATTAGGGTTTTTGTGCGCGGGGGTAAACTTGCGGGGCTTGATATCAACAAGATCCACTTCAATACCCCGCTTAACCAACTGATAAGCGGACTCACATCCCGCAAGTCCGCCGCCTATTACTAAAATTTTGTTTTGTTTTTTCAATTTTTTTATGCCTTTTTCTATTCGTTTTGTTGTCGTTCTTGCCCGTCAGATTGATAAGGCATGGAATAGCCGCACTCTTTGGACGCGCATTTTATTACATCGCCGCTTTTATAACGCTTCAGCGTCATATATGACCCGCATTGCGGGCATTTTTGTTCCATTACCTTATCGGCTGATATAAAGTTGCATTCGGGATAGCCGCTGCATCCAAAAAACTCGCCGCGGCGGGAGCGTCTTTTGACTAGGGGTTTTGAGCATTTCGGGCATTTTCCATAATCGGCGTTCTCGTCTTCCAAAGATTTTATATTGCGGCAATCGGGATAATTGGAACAGCCCAAAAATTTGCCGTATTTGCTCATCTTGACCACCATTTCGCCGCCGCACTTTTCGCATTTTATGCCGGACGAGTTTGCTTGGTTAACATCCGAGCCGTCCAAATTTTTGGTGTTGCGGCATTTAGGGAAATTGGGGCAGGCCAAAAATTTGCCGTATTTGCCCTGCCTTATAACCATATTAATGCCGCAATTTTCGCATATTACATCGCTTTCTTCGTCGGGAACTTTTAAGGTAAAGCCGTCGTTAAGGGCGGCCTTTACCTTTTCTTCAAAGCCGCCGAAATAAAAATCATGGATTACTTGCTGCCAAACCTTGCCGCCTTCTTCTATCTCGTCCAGCTTGGTTTCCATCTTGGCGGTAAAATCCACGCTCATAATATCGGGAAAATACCTTACCAGCATATCGGTAACCTGTTCGCCCAGTTCGGTCGGTTTTATGTATCTGCCGTCTTTTTCGGCGTATTCGCGGGCAAACAATATCAAAATCGTGGGCGTGTATGTGGCGGGCCTGCCTATGCCCTTTTCTTCCATCGCCTTTACCAAAGACGCCTCGGTGTATCTTGCGGGCGGCTTGGTAAACTTTTGCTCGGGCTTTAGATCTTTTAGGTTGGTTATGTCGCCCTCGTTAAGCGGCGGCAAAATTCTATCAACATCGTCCTCGCCCTCGTCGTCGTTTTGGTCGGGCTTGGCTTTGGTTTGGTCCTCGTCCGCCGAATACGCCGCCAAAAAGCCCTTAAACCTCAAAATTCTGCCGCTTGCCGTAAAACGATAGTCATTGGCTGTAATGTCGGCGTTTACGGTGTCGTATAGGGCTTGGGCCATTTGGCTTGCCAAAAACCTCTCATAAATAAGTTTATATAGCCTATAAAGATTTTTGTTAAGATAGGGCTTGACGGACTCGGGCGTGCGTTTCAAAGAAATAGGCCTTATAGCCTCGTGGGCGTCTTGGGCGCCCTTTTTGGATTTGTATATATTGGGCGTTTCGGGATAATACTCCTCGCCAAAATGCGTTTTTATATAATCTTGGGCCATTTCCCGCGCCTCGGGGGATATACGGGTTGAATCCGTTCTTATATATGTCACAAGCGCGACCTTGCCTTCCGAACCCAGTTCCACGCCTTCATACAAGCTTTGGGCGCAAGCCGATGCCACTTTTAAGGATATGCCAAGCTTGTTCAGGGCGTCTTGTTGCATTGTGCTAGTGGTATAAGGCGCGGGCGCGTTTACTTTGGTAACGCCTTTTTTTACCTTGGTAACAATATACCGCGCGCCTTCTAAGTTGGTTAAGACTTGGTCCATCTCGGACTTGTTGTTTATTTCAATCTTTTTGTCTTTGAACGAAGCAAGCTTAGCCCAAAACAAAACGCCGTCTTTTTCCAAAAGCGCTTTTAGATGCCAATATTCTTTGGGCACAAAGGCCCTGATTTCGCGCTCCCTGTCCACTACCAATTTTAAGGCGACCGATTGGACGCGTCCGGCTGAAAGTTTGCTCCGTATTTTTTTGCTGATAATGGGCGAAAGTTTATATCCCACAAGCCTATCCAAAACACGCCGCGCTTGCTGGGCGTCGACTAGGTTTTGGTCAATTGGTCGGGGATTTTTTAGCGCGTTTTGGACCGCGGTTTTGGATATTTCATTAAACACTATCCTACAAGGCGAATGGGGCGGGATATCCAAGATATGCGTCAAATGCCAAGAAATAGCCTCGCCTTCGCGGTCGGGGTCTGTGGCGAGCAATATCTCCTCGGCTTTTTGAGCCTTTTCTTTAAGATGTTTTATTATTTCCTTTTGCTTGGGGATTATCGTATATTTGGGCTCAAAGTTGTTATTAATATCAACCGCCAAAGTATATTCGGGCAAATCCCTTACATGTCCCTTGGTGGCGATTACATTATAAGAAGAATCCAGCCCTTTAAGGTATTTGCCGATGGTTTCTTTTTTGCCTTCCCCTTCAATTATGACTAATTTCACTCATTTTCTCCTTTATGCCAAAGAATATAAGGTTCCGTTTTTGGATATTAATCCTTTTATTTCCATTATGCTTAGCAAACTGTTAAGCTCGTTAACGGGCAAATTAACACTGCTTAAAATTTTATCATAGTTTAATTCACCGTTTGCCAATAAGTCAAGTATTTTTCGCTCAATTAAGTCCAGCCGAGGGGTCTTGGCTTGTTCTTTTGGGATAAAATTTATGTTAAACTCTTGCAAAATATGTTCGGGCTTATACACCATCGCGCATTGAGAGTTTCTTATCAATCTAAGGTTGCCCCTTATTTTTAGGTTGTCGGCCGCGCCCGCCAAGGCAAAAACGCCGCGCCCTTGTTCCAAAGCGTATTCCACCGTATACATCGTCCCGCTTTTTTCGCCCGCTTCCACGACCAAAACGCCCAAAGAAAGCGCCGCCAAAAGACGATTGCGCCTTGGGTAAGAATATACCGTGCCTTTAAAGTCGGGCAAAAACTCGCTTATCGCCAAGCCTTTTTGGGTTATTTCTTTATATAATTCGTAATTTGCGGCGGGATAAATTTGGTTGTGTCCGTTTCCCAATATGGCTATGGTGTCGCCGCCTATATCAAGCGTAAACCTGTGCGCAAAAGAATCTATTCCCGTGGCCAAACCGCTTACTATCGTAAGCCCGTTGGCGGATAGTTCTTGAGCAAAAATCTTGGTCATTTTCTTGCCGTAAAGGCTTGGCGTTCTTGTCCCTACTATAGTAAAACATTTTGTGTTAAGAAGCTCAAGCCGCCCTTTATAATATAACATAAAAGGCGCGTCATTTAATTGCAAAAAGCCTTGAGGGTATTGCCTGTCAGCAGGCGTTAGGACGCTTATCCCGTCGTTTTGAATTTTGCGTAGCTTTTCTTGCAAAGAATCATAATCCAAAGCCGATAGCATTTTTTGGTAACCCGCGCCTAGATATCGCTTGATCTCGCTATCGCCGCCCAAAAACCTGTCATAAAAATTATATATCCCGTCAAAGTGTTTAATCAGTTGATTGGCTTTGGCGGGCGGAGCGTCGCTTGCCGAGAGCCAAAAATATAACAGCTTTTCGTCAAAATCTTTTAAACCTTTCATATATATGCTCCAAAATCAAGACCAAAGCTTTCTGTCCAGCGTCCTGTAGCTTACCGCTTCGGCGATTTGTTTTTGGTCTATGATGTCGCTCTGGTCAAGATCGGCTATTGTTCGCGCGACTTTCAAAATACGGCTGTAAGCCCTGGCGGAGAGTTTTAGCTTTTCAAAAGATAATTTCAAAAGCTCTTTAGCCGCGGGCGTTAATACGCAAAAGGTTTTGATAAGCTGCGCGGGCATTTGGGCGTTGCAAAATACGCCTTTGTTTTTTAGCCTTTGGTATTGTTGTTCGCGGGCCTGATTGACGCGCGCTTTTATTTCTTTTGAGTCGTCTTGAGCGGATTCATCGGTCAGTTCGTCATACTTGACGCTGTCAACCGCTATATGCATATCTATCCTATCAAGCAAAGGCCCTGAAAGGCGGCTGAGGTATTTTTGGATTTGGGCGGGCGTGCATTGGCATTGCCCTTGTTCCGAACCATAATGCCCGCACGGACAGGGATTCATGCTGGCGATTAGCACAAACCTTGCCGGGTATTGCACGACCATATTGGCGCGGTTGATGACTATAAACCCGTCTTCCAAAGGCTGCCTTAAAGTTTCCAAAGTCGCCCTTGAATATTCGGGCAATTCGTCCAAAAACAAAACGCCGTTATGTGCAAGGCTTATCTCGCCTGGACGGGCAAAGGCACCACCGCCTGTAAGCGATACCGTGGTAGCGGTATGGTGGGGCGCGCGGAATGGTCTTGAGGTTATAATTCCCTCTTGGCCTAGCGTTCCCGCTATTGAATGAATCTTGGAAGTTTCAAGGGCTTCTTCGGGCGTCATATCGGGCAAGATTGAAGGCAAGGCCCTTGCCAGCATAGTCTTGCCCGCGCCGGGCGGCCCTATCATAAGCATATTATGCCCGCCAGCCGCCGCTATCTCAAGCGCGCGCTTTGCTTGATTTTGGCCTTTTATATAACTAAAGTCCGAACACGAGGCGTTATTCTTGATAATATCTTTTATGTCTTTGGGGATAACTTTCTGGGGCTGCTCTTGCCCTTGCAAAACTTTAACGGCTTGCGCCAAAGTATCTATCAATATAATTTCGGCGTCCTTTAACCAAACAGTTTCAGCTTCATTGTCTTTGGGGACGAAAAATTTTTTGAACCCTAGACCGATTGCGCTTACCAATATAGGCAAGATGCCGTTGATGCGCCTTACTTTGCCGTCCAACGACAGCTCGCCCAAAAAGACATATCCGTCCAATAATTGATAAGACATCTGTCCGGTCGCCGTCAGGATGCCCAACGACACGGGCAAATCAAAAATAGGCGCCATTTTTTTGATGTCGGCGGGCGCCAGATTGACAGTGATTTTGGACGCCGGAAACAAAAAGCCGCTGTTTTTTATGCCCGACCTTACTCTTTCGCGCGATTCTTTTACAGCGGTTTGGGCAAGACCTACCGTTTCAAAGCTGGGCAATCCGTTGTTAATGTCCACTTCAACATCAACAGGATATCCTTGAATTCCGCTTAACGAAAAGCTTTTGACTTTTGCCAGCACGGTATAATCCCCCCCAAATCGCGTAAAAATATACAATAAGATTATACAAGCATTTTAATGATTAAACAATATTTTGACAAGGTTTTTTGATAAAAAACAACAAAAAAATAGGCGGTTAAAAATACCGCCAAGTGTATATTTGACCAATCGCGATTACCTTTTGGCTTCTTTGATTTTCGCGGCCTTGCCTGTCAATGCCCTTAAGTAATAAAGTTTGGCTCTTCTGACTTTGCCTCTTCTTACGATTTTTATGGAGTCAATCTTGGGCGAATGCAAGGGAAAAGTCCTTTCAACGCCCACGCCAAAAGATATTTTTCTGACAGTAAAGCTTTCCCTTAGCCCGCCGCCGCGGCGCGAGATCACGATTCCCTCAAAAGCCTGCAACCTTTCCTTAGCGCCTTCTATAACCTTAAAAAACACTTTGATTGTATCGCCCACATTAAACGAGGGAAGGTCCGTCCTCATGTTTTCTCTTTCTATCTCTTGTATTAACTTATTCATAATAACCTCCAGTCAGCAAATCACCTACATATATTATCATAACCAAAGACTTAACACAAGTAAAAGAACAAGTTTTAAAAGCGAAGCTGGGTAAAATTTTTTTTAAAAAAAGCGAAAAATATTATAACATAAATATTAAAATTTATAAAACATTAATATCCCAAATTAAAGAGTTTTTAAAAAAATCTTATCGGTTTATAATTGCATTATGGCAATAATTAGCGTAAAATTTCTAAAGAGGATAAAATGAATAACAATCTGATTGAACAACTGGAAAGTTTGGCTTTGTTTTTTACCGTCAAGCAAGACCCCGTAATAGCAAGTCTTATAGGCGCTTTGAAAGCGCGCGAACAAAGTCAAGACACGCTATCGGCCGAGGCGTTGTTTTATCACAATCTTTTGGAAAGCGGATATGCGGACGATTGGAGCGGATATATTTATAATCTTGTAAGATATAACGACAACATATGGGCAAAAAGCATAGCCAAAAAAATTGATTTGCCGCGCCAAGTTAAAGAACAAGCCAAGAAAGAACTTAAAATCCTAGAGTTTTTAGCAAAGCAAACTTCGCATACGCTTTTTGGAAACGGCGCTTTTGTATGGGGCTCAAAAAACCAAAAGAGTTTTGATTACGACGCTTTGGCAAAAGACATTGGGGGAAAAGGCTTTGGGATATACGCCCGATACGACGCTTTTGTGTTTGAAGAAAAAAATCTTGCGCCCATACCCAATCCTCCGCAAATCAAACTGAAGTCGCTTATAGGCTATCATTCCCAAAAGCAAGAAATTATCAACAACACAAAAGCCTTTATTGAAGGCAAGCCCGCCAATAATGTCTTACTGGCTGGCGACAGGGGCTCGGGCAAATCATCCACGGTTTGCGGGATTTTTGATATGTTTAGAGGGCGGATAAAACTTGTGGAGTTGCCTTTGGTCAATATTAAAAATATTACTTATCTTATCAACCTGCTTCAAGATTTGCCGCACCGTTTTATAATATTTTTGGATGATTTGGTGGTAGATAAAAATAACCCCCAGGCCTATTATCCCTTAAAAGCCGCTTTGGAAGGAAGTTTTTTAAACCCAAAGACCAATACACTGATATACGCCACATCAAACAGGCGGCATCTAGTCAAACAAAGCTTCAAAGACCGCGAGGACGAAGTGCACAAAAGCGAAGGCTTGGAAGACGCTTTGGCTTTGTCCGACCGCTTCGGGCTTACTGTTTTGTTTTATAATCTCAACAAAGACGAATACTTGGAATTTGTCTCGCAACTTGCCAAAAGGCATAATATTGAAGTTAACGAAAAACTATTAAAAGACGCTGAAGCGTGGGCGATCGCAAAGGCCGCGCGCTCGCCCCGAACGGCCGCGCAGTTTATAAATATGGTAATGAGTAGCGCTGATTAACTCTTGCGAGATTTTTTAAAAGCCGTTTTCCCCTAACGGCTTTATATTTAAATTTAAGAAAAGATTTTTTCGTTTAGGCGTTGATTTTATTTAGATTATTTCATATAAAATATTAATGGAAAGCAATTCGGATAATTCAGCCTTTATGCTGGTTAAAGAATTGCTTTCCATTTTTTCTATTATTTTAGACTGTCCAATCAATAATATACCCAAAATATTGCCATAAAAAATCTTAGCTCATAAGCCCTATTATATCCTTAAAAGCCAAATCCTTGTGTATCGCCTGGTTGATAGCCAGGGCCAAAACATAGGCGCATTTTTGGACTATGGCGTCAATGTCTTTAGGGGTAACCACAAGCTCGCCCAAAGCGCTTGTCAAAATATTTGAGACAAGTTTGGCCTCTTGGGCTTTGTCGGGCGCAAGCTCGGGGGTTTTGGCAAAGCATTGCTCTATTATATCAAGCGACAAAGTGGAAGCATACACGACCAAAGGCACGCCTATTGAGATTACGGGCATGCCCAAAGTTTGCTCGCTTAGCATAAAACGGTGGTTGCCCACTCCCTCGCCCGGCACGATGCCTGTATTGGTAACCTGAAAGGCCGAGCTTAGCCTATGCGTGCTTTTGGAGGCAAGGGCGTCAATGGTTATAATAATATCGGGATTGACTTTTTCGGCCACGCCTTTTATGATATCGTAAGTTTCTATGCCCGTTATGCCCAAAACGCCTGGCGACAGCGCGCACAGCAGGACGCCCCCTATATTGATATTATGCTCGGATTGTATATGCCTATTGATGATTAATTTATCTACCGTCATCGGCCCTAAAGAATCGGCCGTCATATGTTTGTTGCCAAGTCCCACGGCCAAGACCGTTTTGGGATTGGCGGCGCCTAGGCATTCGTCTATGGCTTTGGCAACCATTGAGGCGATTTTGTGCATAAAGTCCAAGTCTTTTTGGTAAAAATCATCGGCTTCTATGGTTATATATCGGCCTACGGGCTTGTTAAACTTTTTTGAGCCTTGGTCGTTTAGAATGCTCACATCGTAGCGCCTTATGCCGTCTTTAATGGATTCTTTGATTTTTATGTCTTGGTCTTTTATGTTTTGCAAGACCGCCTCATAAGCCATATCCGTTCGCGCGTTCATAACTATTAGTTTGGACAAAAAAATATATTATAATCCTTGCCTAAAAATCTTAAGTGTGCTAAAATGTTACAGGTATTTTCAAGATAAGGAGATTTTATTGTGCCTAACACAAAATCAGCCAAAAAACGAGTCAAAATCGCCGAAAAGAAAAATCTAAGAAATAGAATGGTAAAATCAAGAATAAAAACAGCTATTAAGAAATTTAACGCGGCTATTATGTCTAATGACGCGGCAGGCGCCGAGGCTTTGCTGCCCGATACTTTTTCTATAATAGACAAAGCCGTTTCAAAAGGCGTAATCCATAAAAATAACGCCGCCAACAAAAAAGCGGCTTTGGCGAAGACGCTTAACGACCTTAAGACCGGCAAATTGGTCATACCTACGGCAATAGACCATAAAACGCGCATAGCCGAAAAGAAGGCGGCTGAAGAAAAAGCAAGACAAGAAGCTAAGGAAGCGCGCGAAAAATTGCGCGCCCAAAAGGAAGCCGAAAAAGAAGTCAAGGCTAAAAAGACTAAAAAGGCTGAAGAAACCAAAAAAGCCAAGAAGGCTGAAAAAGAAGAAGCTGAAAAAGAAGAAGAATAAAAATAACGCCTCTTATTTTAAAGAGGCGTTTTTTAATCGCTATATCAAATAATTAATCGCGAAATTTAAAACCAAAAAATTAAGCAATGACGCGCCTAACGCTATGGCGGCTGTCACCGTTTCTATGTGTCTGTTTCTGACAAGTTGCTTTAAAGAAAAGAAAGCCCCAAAAGATATGAATATAACCTCAAAAGCGATAAAAAAGTCATACGGCACATTAACGCCTGTTATGCCTTTGTTAAGTAAGAGATAGATTTGATAAAACGCCAAGAAAAAGAAAGCTAACGCGGCGAACAAAACTGCCATAGAGTTATAGATATTGTCGCTCATTGTTTTGTATTTTATCATCAAAAAACTCCCAAGCTTTCTTTAATTTAATACTACCTTATAAAACTTAAATTGTCAATACCTTTAAAAAAAACTCTCCTTACAAGGAGAGTTTAGTTAGGGGTTTTTTTAAAAAAACTTAATCCACAAACGCGTAGTAAATCGCTTCTATGGATTTTTCAAAGTCCTTATTGTCCACGCCTATTATTATATTAAGCTCGCTGCTGCCTTGGTCAATCAAACGCACATTAATATCGGCCTCGTATAACGCGCTGAACAACCTTGCCGCCGTGCCTTTTCGCTGGCTCATTCCATGCCCAACCGTCGCGATAAGACTTAAGTCGTCCAAAACTTCTATATGGTCGGGGCTAAGTATGGCTTGAAGGTTTGCCAAAACGCTGTCCAGCTTGCCTTCTAGGTTGCAGCTTTCTATTACAAGCCCCAAAGTGTCTATGCCCGTCGGCATGTGCTCTATGGATATTTGGTGCTCTTCCAATACGGACAGCGCCCTTCTTGCGAACCCAAGCTCGCTGTTCATCATGGACTTTTCTATATTTATGACGGTAAAGTTCTTTTTGCCCGCTATGCCCGTAATAATCCGGCTGTTGCGGCGATAATCCTTGGACGGCACAATCATCGTGCCGGGGTTGTCGGGCTCAAAAGTGTTTCTTATATTAATAGGAATGCCCGCGCGGCTTACCGGAAAAATCGCCTCGGGATGCAGCACGCCCGCGCCCATATACGACAACTCCCTTAACTCTTTGTAAGTCAGGCTATGGATGCTTTTGGGGTTTTTCACAATCTTGGGGTCGCACATCATAAACCCGTTGACATCCGTCCAATTCTCGTATAATTCGGCCTTAAGGGCCCTTGCCAAGATAGCGCCCGTAATATCCGAGCCGCCGCGCGAAAATGTGCAAATTTCTCCTTTTGGGTTGCTGCCGTAAAAGCCCGGCACTACCATTTCCTTGACGGTCAAGCCCTCCAAAGCGCTTTTTGAATGCGTATTGGTCAATTCCAAGTCAAATATGTTTTGGCTGTCAAATTTGATTATGTCTTTGGCGTCCACAAACTCATAGCCCAAATACTTGGACAGTATCAAAGCCATCAAATACTCGCCCCTTGAGGCCGTATAATCATAGCTTGCGCCCGCCTCAATTTTTTGCAAAATTTCTTCAAGCTCTTTTTTTAAGTCAATATCTACTTGCAAGCCTTCCGCAATGTTTTCAAAACGCTGTTCTATCTTTTGGAATAATTGCTTGCACGAACCGCCCGCTTTGACTCTTTTGAAGCATTGGATCAAGATATCGGTAATCTTGTCTTGGTTTTGCAGTTTTCCCGGCGCGCTTACGACAACCACTTTGCGTTTTGGGTTTGATTGGATAATGTTGACTACCTGTTTGATGCTTACGGCATCAGACATTGAAGTTCCGCCAAATTTACATACTATCATTTATGGTCTCCAAAATATATATGCCAAAGCAAATAAATTTTTTGGCTTTTAATTTATAAAAAACATAATATCATAAAACATATAAAAAAAGCTAATATTTTTATATTAGCTTTTTGGTTTTTTTATTAATATTTTATTATCTTTGATTATTTTATGAATTTGGCTTCCAAGTAATAGCGTTTTTCCTCGGCCTCGCCCAAAGAAAAACTCTTTTTTGGCAATACTTTTCTTATTGACAACTCTTCAAAGAATTTGTCTTTGGGTATAGCGGGCAAAATTATTCCTATGCTGTCATGGGAAGACGACACAATCTCCCTTAGATTGTCTTCGCCATGGATATAATCAAGCTCAAGGTTTTCATCCTCAAGCTTCAAGTCGTCCAAGAATTTTTGGACGGATTCTATGGCGTCCAAAGGATCGTCGGGAATGGGTATGGAAACTGATTCCCTTGTGTTAAATATAATTTGGGTCTTGCCCTTTTCCATAGCGAATTCGGCCCTTAGCCTGGACACGACTTTCCTAATGTCCACATTTTTGACCACGCGGTGTATAGGATGAAATACAATCCCCTCGTCGTAAATATTGACAATCTCCACAAGCGCGTATCTTGCGGGATGGTCTTGATGGCGCTCGGGCGGCAACGCGCGCTTGACATTATTCCAATTGACCTTGGCCGCCGCCAAAGAGTGGTTGCCGTCTCCCACGGCCAAAACAAAGCCGGTAGACGACTTGCAAGTTTTTTTGACGGCCTCCGGAGAAGAGATTTTTTCAAAGGCTTTTAGGACTTTTTGGGGGTTGTTTATTTTATATCCTTTTAAATGTCCCCCGCCCATGTTCAACTCAAAATCATATAAAAGCTCTTTGTCTTGGCTTTTATACGCTTCCTCTATCACAAAAAAATTCGGGTCGCTCATCAAAAGCATTATATGGGGCAATTCCAAAAGCGCTTTTTCTCTGATTTTCACCCTGGGCGGAATGCGCTCTATGATTGTCTGCTCCGAAGCCCTTATAGCCGAACAATCCGCGATATTAAAGCTGTATTGCTCAAGGTCAACGCATACCACAAGCCCCAAACGCCTTTTTGAATATTTGGTGGAGCGTTCCGCCAGAATCATTCCCGAATCAACGACTTCAAAGATATTGTCGTCAATATATTTTTTCATTTCGGCGCTAATCGCGCTTATCCTGTCGGCGATATTGTCGTTGAGATAGGCCTCGGGCAGTATTAACTTTAGCGCGCTGGGGGCCGAACCTATGTATTCTTTTAAGTCTTCCCAATATTTTATTTGGGAAGTGAAAACATCGCACGCGATAACCGACCATTTGTTATAATCAATATCTTTTTTGGGTATTAAGATTGGTTTTGGAACAATAACATTTTGTGTATTCATTTGGTCATCCTCTGTATTAATATTATGCAACACTTATAAACTAATACTCAAAAAAAGCCAAAGCAAAAATCCGCAAATAAGCGCGGAAATTTTATACTCTATATTATACACAAAAATATATTTCAAAACCAAAAAGAATTTATTTTCTTTTTTCTTTTTTTGGTCAGTCATTACTTTCTCCTGCGTTTTTTAGATTCTGTTTGGGGCACGCTCAGCCCGTAAAACTCGGTCAATTTTTGGTTAAGCATGCTGGAATCATAATATCTGGTAAGCTCGCCGTCTTGTGCGACTGATATGACGCCCGTTTCCTCGGAGACGATAATGGCCAAAACATCGTAATTTTCGGTTATGCCTATCGCGGCCCTGTGCCTTGTGCCTAGTTCTTTGGGTAGATTAGTGTCTTGCGAAAGCGGCAAAAAACATCCCGCGGCGACCAATGTATTGCCCTTGATTATGACCGCCCCGTCATGAAGCGGCGATTTTATGTTAAATATGCTGTCCAAAAGCGCCGCGCTTATTATCGCGTTGAGTTTTACGCCGCTTTCAATAATATGGGAAGGCACAGCGTTGGCGACTAGCACTATCAAAGCGCCGGTATTGCTCTTGGACATGGATTGGCTGGACTTTATAATCTCATTAATTCCGTTATACAGCTCCTCGTCCGAAATTTCGGAATCCACCGTAAAGTGGCTTACGGTCTTTTTCGCGCTTATTAATTTTATTAAGCTTCTTCTGGTTTCGGGCAAAAACGCCAGAAAAAACACCACCGCTCCCGCCCAAGTTAATATTTTAGCCACCGCATATAAAGCCGGCATCTTATTGCTAAAATACAAGACAAATAACAAAACGGCGATAAAAATAGCGACATATTTTAAGGCCCTTAAGGCGTTGGCGTTTTTTAAAAACGCGAAAATACCATAGAAAATCAAAGCAAAAGCTATAATTTCTACAGCATCCCAACCAGTAAAGCTCTTTAACGCATCCGCCGTTTTTTCAAAAAAGTTCATTTATTGCCGCCGTTTTTTAATTGTTAGTTAGCATATTGTTTGTAAACATTAGTAAAAATAGACAATGATTTTCTTGAGTTCATAATATCCAAGATGTTTTTATTCATCTTAAAAGACAGTTCTAAAACCCTGTCATAATTTTGAAAATTGCCTTCAATGATTTTGGATGCGGCTTTGTTAAGCTCTATAGAATCCAGTTGCGTTTCTATTAATTTTGCTATGTAACCGTAAAAATAAGTCAATAAATCAAATTGTACTTTCAAATCAAAATGTTCTCCATAAGTCAAATAGTTTTTTATAAAAAATCGGAAGTTTGTTAATAATTATTATACTCGTATATAATATAATTTACAATAGATAAAACAATAAAAAAGCTAAAAACTCTTACAATTTTTTTATCTTATTGCAATTTTAACAAAATCTGACATTTTTGTATTTTTTTTGCAAAAGCAACGACGCCAAAATTAAACAAAAACAACCAAAAAGCTTAAGCTTTGTTAGTTTTTTTAATAACCCTCAAATGGGTTTTGTGGCGGTTTTTTGTCTTTTGGGTCAGGGGCGTTTTTTTCATATTCCTCGCCAAAAACCGTGGGGGGAGGCGTCGGTTTTATGGTTATTACGGGCACGGGATAACGGGCGGTAAAATTCCTTATCAGGAAAAATACTATAATACCCATCAAAACGATAAGCCCTAGTTTTATATACGCCACAAGGTTGCCGTTGATAAGCCAATAATAATTCGGTCTTTGAGCCGCGCTTTTTTGCATTGTTTGGACAAATTCCGGATCGGTCAAACTATAAAAAATTATATCGGCGGCGGCGTTCATTTTTTGCAAAAAGGTGTCGCCGTATAGGGTTTTTAAAGTTTTGAGATTGTCGTCTTTGGTATAGATTATGGCGGGATGTTTTTCGGATTCTACCATGCCTATTTTGTTGTTAGTGTGCCAATTGCGCGAGAAAAAGAGCGCGCTGTTAACGCCCGCGGACAAAAAATACAAGTTGGCGCTGTTAAGGCCATAATGGATATATGGGGTAAAAGGCGTTGAAACGGGCAATGTCTTTTTGTTTGCGGGCGGCAACCTCAAAGGCAGATTATTTTTATCGGCAATTTGCTTTATAAATCGCTCGTGAACAGTTTTTAATTCGTCGCAATATAGATACAAATAATCCCCGCCGCCCACGCAATCAAGGTCTATCGCCAGTAAAGTATTGCTGATTTGTTTGGGCAGCATTTGATTTACATAATAATACGACCCGTGCAACCCCACTTCTTCGGCGCCCAAAGCCAAAAAGATTATATTAAAATCCAAATCAAAATTTTGGTCTTGTTGTTTTAGCGCGCTAAAATGCTTGGCCAGACTCAGCATTACGGCCACGCCCGTGGCATTGTTATACGCGCCCTCGGCGCCAAAACCTTCTATGTCGTTTGAGCCGTAAATATTATCGTAATGGGCGCATATAATGACTTGTTTTGCGCGCCCAAAATCAAGCGTCCCTATGACATTTTGGGACGACATTTTTTTGCCGTTGTATTCGGCGTCAAAAACTTGGATTTCTGTCGTTAAGCCAAAAGCCTCAAATTTTTGGGCTATCCAGTCCGCAGCGTCTTTTTCGGCTTGGGAAAAACTTGTCCGGTCATAGCAATCTTCCAAAAATTCTTCCAAAAACTCTTCCGCCCCGCTAATTAGGGGAACATATTGCGGCTGGGCGCTTGCGTCTTTGGGCGCAATAGAAAAAGACAAACATATTAACAAAACCAAAAAGCACGCCGCAATCTTTTTCATAATACGCCTCCAAATGACATAAACAATCCCAAGAAAATATTAACGCCGTGATAGATAAAGAAAATCATAGCCGTAGCCCTTAACGCTCTTGCCCATAAAAAGTTAGGAAGCGTTTTTCGCGATATCAGATGATAAGCAAGATACAAGAACAAAGAGCTTACCAAAAAATCAAACAACGCGCCCCATACTTGCAAGAGCGGAAAGAAAAAATACGCCAAATGGAACAATCCCAATATCAAATAATTGATTGAAAAAATTACCCTCGCATAATGGTAGGTAGTATTTCTATCCAGCATAGGCAGCTGCCATCTGATAAAATATACGATTACGCGCATCAAAAGCTCAAAAAGCCCGAAATTTATCAGCCCGCCCATAATATAAAACCACCAGCCCAAAGTCTCGCTGGCCATGCCGCTTTGTCCCCAAGACATCATAAAGACCAGCATGGTGGTTTCTTGGGAGCTGTATAACGAAGCAAAAGAGACGCTTGCCGCCAGCATAATTATGCCGACGGTTACGGGTATTTTATCAATCAAATTATTGATTTTTTTTGTAAGTTCCATATCTCTCCTAAATATTGATTATACTAAGAATAACTTTATCGCCTGCCGCTTGCTTGTCTATTTTTCCGCTTTTTATATGATAATCCATTAATTGAAGCATATCGCAAATTTTTTTTAGTTTTTTGGCGCCGAATTTTTTTGAGTTTTCTTCCAAATATTTAAAGGCGTATTGCTTGACATTAAGTTTTTTATATAGTTCGGGCTGGTTTTTGTTGATGGCGGCATATAACAATTTTCTAAAATAAGAATACACTGAGTTTATAAGATAAACATTATCCGCGCTGTTAGACAAGCTGTTCCAAATTTTAAAGGCTTGGTCGGGATTTTTTTCGGCCAAACAATTGGTAAGCTCGTAAATCTTATAGTCGTCATCTTGTATGGCAAGATCAATTACATCTTGCTCGGTTATAGGCTCGTCTTCTTTATATGACAGGATTTTGTCCAACTCTGTGTTTATTCTGCCCATATCGCCCGAGCAATAAGCTATCAAAGTGTCTATGGCCGCTTTTTCTATATTGTCTTGGCAACGGTTTTTGATATATTGGGCAAGCTCAAAGTTTTCAAGCCTGGAACAATCTATTATTTGGGCATAAGCCCTTAGCTTGGAAAAAAACTCGCTCTCGTCCGATACCATTGCCAAAATAGAACTCGGATTGGGGTCTTTTAGGTATTCCAAGATAGGTTTGCCCGTATTTTTGCCGCTAGAATTGACAACGGGTCTAGAAGTTGAAAAATCCATTACTACCACGACCCTATAATTCGAATCCCAAGGCAAAACTTTGAGGGCGTTTATTATATTGTCTTCGTGCGCGTTTTCTTGAAAAATGTTGCAATTTAACGCCGGATTGGATACGATTTTGCATAACATATCAATGGCCGAGTTGACCAGCCATTTGTCTTCGCCCTGTATTAAATAGCACGGGGCGTATTGTTTGGTTTGCAGGTGCGTTGATAATGCGTTATATTTCATTGGCGTTATTGCCCTTATTCGTTATTATTTGGTTTTTTAACTCGTCAAGATATTTTTTTAGATAATCTGTCATCTTCCCAAAAGCAATGCTCGCTATTAATACATAACAAGATATTGTTATGGGAATTAAGCCTAGCAAGCCCCTTATTATATTATTTACCGAGCCCCAGCCAAATATTGTCAAAAGATTAATAATTTTTAGCAAAATGAGTATTCCGTAAAGGCTGTGTTTTAGCGCTTTGTTTTTTACGCGGGCGCTTAAGAGTAAGAAACAAAAAGCGTAAATAATAGCGGTAAGCCTTAGCGCCAAGCAAACCGCGGCGAAAATTATTAATTTTTGGCTCTGTTCAGTCTGATTTAACAAAGAGTCTTTCAAAACCAATAATTCAATCAAAACCATTAAGACTGACAGCGCCAAAATGACAAGCCCTGTAATTAGCCTAAACTTTCTGATTTTTTCCTTTAAGTTAAGCGCGCTGTCTTTTATGTCTGAAATTATTGGTATTTTAATCATTAGTTTTTGGTTTTTTTAGTTATGTAACAATTTTAGCATAAAACGGCGTTTTTCTAAAGTAAAAAGGTATAATTATTGGTTTTGCTAAGATTAATTATGTTCGGGTTAATATTATCGCAGTCGTAAATCAAATATAGCATATAATCAATATTTTCCACATACTTATTGCAAACCAAGACATCGCAGCCGCCGCTAAGAGTGTTTAAAATCTCAAGCTTGTCTTCATTAAAATTCAAAGGATACAAAAACTTTTTGCCGCCTACCACAACATGCGAGCCTAATCTTATGTTGTCATAGTTATATGAATAGATTTCAAGGGCTTGGATTTTGTAATTGATATTATCAAAAATTTGAATAACATCTTTTTGGGTTTTTACTTTTATCTCGTCGCACAGCGTCCAATCGTCCGTAACAAGCGCAATTTTGGCGATCGAAAAATCCTTGCTAAAATCAATTAAGGCTTGGCGGTCGTAAGGCATTGAGGTTATTACCAAGCAATCTATCTTCCGTATCTTTTGACCGATTAACTCTTTTTTTACTTTGGAATAGTTATACTTATTGATCTCGCCGATAATATATTTTGAATTGTCTTCCACTACAAGCCCGACCTCGCCTATCGCGCTGCCGTAAGCCTTATAAAAATCTTGCTCGTAAACGGACGGCAAGTTAGCGGCGGTTACTAAAACAACAAAAAAGACCGACAAGATAAGCGAAACAATCGCTTTGGGTTTTTTGGATATATTGATATATCCGCCCAAGATAAAAATGCATATAAAATAAACGACCGCCAAGCCGCCCAAGGAAAAAACAATAACTTCGGCGTAAGGCAACGCGCTTAAAAAGCGCGTTATGGCGTTTATTAAAGCCAGCAGCCATCCCACGGGCGCTATCAAAAAAGCCAAAAAAGGAATAATAAGTGCTATCAAGCAAACGGCAAACAAGACGACAAAGGCAATATTTATCAGCGGCAAAAGTATCAGGTTGGCTATAAAAGAATAAACCGAAAAAGTATTAAAAAAATGCGCTATCAAGGGATATACGCCTATATTGGCGGACAGCGTCGTCGCGCATAATTGTGCTATATAATCGCCTTTTTTGAATTTGAAAATTTTTTTGAATAACTTGACAAATGGAGCGTATAGGCAAATTATTGAAAACATTGAGGCGAACGA
>JAAZDJ010000052.1 GCA_012512255.1 Clostridiales bacterium
ACTTCCTCTTTTTTGTGCTATAATGTCCTTGATTCATAGTGCCTTTTCCTTTTGTATAATCTTGTGTTACAAACTTATTATACAAAGATAAAGGTTCACTATGAATCTTTTTTTACCCGTTGCACTTTATTTTACAATCTTCCACTGAGAAAATTTTAAAAAATATAAAATTTTTTAGATAAAAAAGGAGATAGAATTTATGAAAATGAGCAGAAAGATGAGAATAATTTCAATTCTCATGTCAATTATCGTAATAGCGGCAACGCTAGGTTTTGCGACTTTCGCTTTAACGCAAAACAGCTCGTCTTTGGATTATGACGGCATTTTGACAATCAGCGGCAACGCCGATATTGATGTGAAAATTGAGTTTTTTGAATGCGCCGGGGAAGTAGAGGCTTTGCAGTTTTCAATAACAGCCGATGAAAAAGGAATTATAGAAAAACAAGGCGACGAGATAGTAAAGCAAGTAGTGGATGTTCAAGATTTGACCAACTACGGCATTTTTACTAAGCCTGTGCTAAATCCTGTTTACGATTATAAGTTTGTAATCACTATTTCCAACCCCAATGTCGCGGCAGGCGGAACAGCTTATGCTGACGCCTGTGTAGAGGTTGTTAATTTTGCTTCCAGCCAAGCATTTGGCGATTATTACACAATCATGAACCCTGTCGTTAACAACGATTTGTTAAAAACGGGCGAAAGCATAACTTATGTTGTTTTGCTTGACAATAAGCCACAAGCGGATCTTGATTATAACAATGCTGAGTTTACATATAGTCTTACCATAGTAGCCAAAAAGCTTGAGGCATAAACGCTAAATAAATCAAAGATTTTATTTAAAAAATTACACCAAGCCAAATCTTTATGTGAAATTAACAGCCGGATAATCTTTGGGTTATTTGGCTGTTTTGGTAAATTAGGATGATTAAAGAAGAACTAAGCAAAAAGCGCAATTTAGTCTTTAAGCCTTTGGCGATAACCGTTTGCTTGATTGTTTTAGGCTTAATGAGTTTTACAAGTTATGCCCTAATAACCCAGGGCGATTTTAGCGCGCTTTTTGGCGGATGGGGCAAAATCTCAGACAGGCCCGTCCCCCCGTCCAATAGGGAAACTATAATCATCACCAAGCAAAATAAGGACGACGTGGTTATCCAGTCGGGCTATAATTATGTGTTTCAGGGCGAAGAAAAATGGGGCACGCAAAAACATCCCATTGATTTGAATAGCATTAATTTGATAAAGGGCACGCAAGACGAGCCCTTGGACGCTTATATAGACGGCAAAGATCTTTATTTCAAATTTAATATTAACTCCCAAGACGCGTCCAGCGGATTATTGGGCGTTTTTTCCGGGGCGATAGTTGATTTTAATATTTATAAAGGAAACGCCGGCAACCATCCCAAAGTCGCGGTATTCGCTTCGTCTTTGACAAGCAAAGGCGTTATATATAATTGCGCTAATTTTCTTAATGTTTCTTCATATGACAATACCCAATCCTCGGCGGGTTTTGTGGAGCGCTTAGAAGGGGCGATTATAAAAAGCGTCAATTACGGAAATGTTACGGCTAACGGTTACGCCAGCGGCTTCGCTAACAGCGTAAAAGGCAAAATTATTAACTGTAAGAACTACGGCAAAATAGAATCCAAAGACTCAAAAGCCGCCGGCATTGCCGGCGAGGTTTGGGGCTCTATCAGAAAATCCCAAAACCTAGGCAATGTTTTCGCCAACAAGGGCGCCGCCGGTATAGCTATAAAAGTTATAGGCGGCGAGATAGTTGATTGCGAAAACGGCTCGTCCCATATTAATCCTCAAATTTACGCCTCAAGCGCGCAATCGGTAGGCATAGCCTATGAGGTGGAAAGCGCCGAAGCTGGCGGTCAAACCCAAAAAGGCATTATATTAAGATGTATAAACCGCGCGGATATAGACGGTCATGAGGCGTTTGGCATAGCTTATATCGTAAAAGGCGATGTGGATGGTAGCCAAAATTACGGCGCTATCAGCAGCTACAATTCATGCGCAGGCATCGCCGATTATATAGAAGGCAACCTGACCAATACCCAAAACCACGGCATTATAACAGGCAACAACCAAAAAGCTTCGGGACTTGTTCATAAGATTATTGGCAATATTATTGGCAGCCAAAACAACGGGTATGTAAAGACCGCGGGCGGCCACGCCAGCGGCATAGCTTACGAGCTAAACGGCAATATTATAAACTCAAAAAACCTTGGATTAGTCCACAAGACTGGTTGGGGCTCTGACAAATATGTGGCGGGGATTGTTTCGCTTGGCCAAGGACAAATTTTAAATTGCCAAAACCAAGGGCGGATTATTGCGGACAATATCGCCACCTACATAGGCGGCATCGCCGCAATTATGAGCGGCCAAATCATTAACGCGCAAAGCGGCGGCAAGATCGTCCAAAACAATATGTATCAGCCAATCACAGTAGGCGGAATAGCGGCTGTTTTAAACGACGATAATTTGCCTATAATAGAGAATTGCATATTTTCAGGCGGATTTGATATCAAGTCCAATCATGCTCGCAAGCACTATATTGCCTATTATTATCCGAGCGGAACGATAAAAAATTGCATAGGAATGGGAATAGAATATAATTTATAAAAAATTTTTGATATAAAAAAACCGCATTTTTTTGGATGCGGTTTTTTTAATTATTTCGGCAATTCATGCCCCGTCTTGCGCAGTTAAAGTCCGCCACCCTGCCTCTGTCGCGGTCGCGGTCTCTATCCCCATGGCAAAACGAGTCGCCGCTTAGGGTGAACAATATCAGCATAATTAATATTAAATCGTTTAGATTACAAAATCTATCGTCATCGTCAAAATCGTCGTCAAAACGGTCGCAGTCGCGGTCACGGTCGCAGCAGGCGTTTTGATTGGCTAAAAATAATATCATAAGCAGCAAAATAAAAATATCTTTAGAGTCGGTCATATAAAATCCTCTTTTTTTAATGATATTTTTTATATTATGTCTTTTTTAGACAAAATAAGTGTCCCGATTTTTGATAGCTCCCGAAATTTTGAGTATATAATATGTATATAAACACATATAAAACAATATGCATTATTTTTTTAACGCGGGGCTTAATATGCTGATAGACAAGCGGTTACAAAATCATATTATCAACTTTATGCCGCCCGAAAATGTTATAGAAGGGCTAGCCGACTTCTTTAGCGTTTTTGCCGATATCACGCGCATAAAGATGATTTCGGCGCTTGCCATAGCCGAGATGTGCGTAAGCGACTTGTCCGCGCTATTAAAGATAAACCAAACCACAATCTCGCACCAGCTTAGGAATTTGCGAAAAAACGGCATTGTCAGAAGCCGCCGCCAAGGCAGGGTGGTGTTTTACAGCCTTGCTAGCGACTGCGTCAACGAGGTTATGTTAAGCGGCGTGGAGCATTTGGGATATTAAAAAGCGTTTTAGTGAGCATGGCGAGCGCGCTTAAATTGTTTTAATATCGTTAAGCAGTAAAGAAAATATAAATATATAAAAATTTACCCTATAGCCCGATTTTTTGGGCTTTTTTTGTTTCGGTCTTGGGTTGTCAAGTTTAGAGATGTTTTGTATAATTAATTACTGTGAAAAATTTGGAACAGAAATTAAAACTTCTTCCCGAAAAACCCGGAGTTTATATAATGTATGACTCCGATATGCAGATTTTGTATATCGGAAAAGCCAAGGTTTTGAAAAACAGGGTCAGGCAGTATTTTCATCAAAGCGGCAACCAAACCGAAAAAGTAATGAATATGGTCGCCAAGATTGCCGATTTCTCTTATATTATAGCCTCAAGCGAACTGGACGCTTTGGCTTTGGAGGCCAATTTAATCAAAAAGCACAAGCCCCCATATAATATTTTATTAAAAGACGACAAGTCCCGACCTTATATAAGAATAGACACTAGACAAAAATATCCCTCAATAGAGATAACGCGAAAGCTAAAGGCGGACGGCGCTAAATATTTTGGGCCGTATTTTGGCGTGGCTATCCGCGAAATGGTTGAGCTTATAAGCGGGGCGTATTTGGTAAGAACTTGCAATTACAAGCGGTTTAGCCGCGGCCACCGCGAATGCCTTAATTACCATATCGGGCTTTGCAGCGGACCTTGCACCGAGCGTATAAGCCCCGAGGAATACTGCAAGCAAATAGACAAAGTCATAGCCTTTTTATCGGGCAAGGACAACCATATAGAAGAGATTTTGCGCGAAAGGATGACGCAGGCGGCAAGCGAGCAAAAGTTTGAGGCGGCGATATCATACCGCGACAAGCTACAAATGCTTGAGAAGATGAAACAGCGCATTATCACCTCGTTGCCCAAAACAACCAATTTGGATATTTTCGGGTTTGCTTCCAATCCGTCTTTGAGCGTAATAAGCGCGTTAATAGTAAGGGCGGGCAAGATGTCGGGCGCCGAGAATTTTCCCGTTATTGACGTTACTTTGAGCCCGGAAGAAATGCTTTCTTCGTTTTTGCTGCAATATTACAACGGCACAAGAAACCCGGCTGAAGAAATAATCGTGCCTTGCATGCCCGATAACTGCGAGGGCTTGAAAGAATGGATTTGGTCCAAACACAAAAAGGACGCGCAGTTTTTGGTCCCCAAACAGGGCGTAAGGAAACAGTTATTGGACAACGCATTTATTAACGCCGAGGACTATTTGCAAAACTACGCCGGGCGCGAAAAAATCAAGCAAGACATGACCAAGGGCGCAGTCGTGAATTTGCAACAAATATTAGGACTTAAGCGCAAGCCGCACATAATGGAATGTTACGATATCAGCAATATAAGCGGCGTAGACAAAGTCGCATCCATGGCGGTTTTTATAGGCGGCGAGCCTGACAAATCCAAATATAGACGCTTTAAGATAAAGACCGTGGAAGGCGCCGACGACTATAAGTCCATTTATGAAGTTATTACAAGACGTCTTGAAAGGCTAAAAAACGACGACCAAAGGTTTGGCGTTA
The DNA here is from genome assembly GCA_012512255.1 of Clostridiales bacterium. NCBI lineage: Bacteria > Bacillati > Bacillota > Clostridia > Eubacteriales > Clostridiales bacterium. The sequence continues at coordinate 4,992 of JAAZDJ010000052.1, forward strand.
TGCCCGATTTGATAGTGATTGACGGGGGCAAAGGTCAAGTCTCGTCGGCATACGACGCTATGCAAAAGGCGGAATTTGATATTGAATTAATCGGGCTTGCCGAAAAGGAAGATGAAATCTATTTGGTAGGGCGGTCTGAGCCCATAAGACTGGACAAAAGCAGCTGGGAGCTAAAGCTGCTTCAAAGGATAAGGGACGAAGCGCATAGGTTTGCGCTGAGCTATCATAAGAGCCTTAGGGAAAAAAACATAGTAAGCGAGCTTGTCAATATTCAAGGAATAGGCAAAAAGCTGGCGCAAAACCTTTATAAGCATTTTTTGAGCATTGAAAACATAAAAAAAGCCGATATACAGAGCCTAAAACAAGTAAAAGGCATCTCAGATTCCACAGCCAGAAAAATCTACGACTATTTTCATGGCTAAGAAAATGGGTATATGGTATAATTAACGGTGGTATGTTAAAACTAAAATATCCTGTAGTAGCTTCTGATTTTGACGGAACGCTTTTAAGAAGCGACGACACAATTAGCCAATACACGCAAGATGTAATCAAAGAATTTATCTCATTGGGCGGTTTGTTTTTGGTGGCGACGGGACGAATGCACCGGGCCATAGTAAACCGCCTAGAAGACGCGGGACTGGGCGAGCTGGATACGCCCGTAATAAGCTATCAAGGCGCTTTGGTCAAAACCGCCATATCCGATAAAGTTTTGTTTGACAACTCGCTGGATTTGGATGTAATTACCGATGTGATTAGCGAGGCTAGGGCGCGCGATATTTATATCCACGGATATTTGGACGACACATTGTATGTTGAAAAAGAAATGCCTTGGACTAGAGCGTATGTTGATTTTTTGCGCATTGATTTTGAGTTGGTTGGCGATTTATTGGAATTTCTGACCCGAAAGCTAAAAGACGGCAAGCATTCTTGCCATAAGCTTTTGATGATGCTAGAAGCCGACCAATTGGAGGGCCAAATGCGGCATTTTTTGGATAAATTTGGCGGAGGTATTGATTATAACGACCCTTCGCAAGAGTTCAAAAACCCGCCCCGCGCGATATTCAACACCTCAAGCGCGCACCTTTTGGAATGCATTTCAACCAAAGCGGGCAAAGACAAGGCGATAGAGCAAGTCATAAAATCCAAAAGCTATACTATGAAGGATGTTTTGGCGGTAGGCGATAGCCTTAACGATTACACAATGGTAAAAAGGGCGGGCATGGGCGTAGCCGTGCAAAACGCCGACCCTAGAGTCAAGACAGTCGCAAAATATATCACGGCCTCAAATAACGCCGACGGCGTCGCTCGCGCGATTGAAAAATTTATATTAAACGAGGCATAGGCGATGAAATATGAAAGGATAATAGAAAGGGTCAAAACAACCGAGTTTGCCAAGATTTTGGATCTGGAAATAATCTATCAAGGCAAAGAATACATAACCTTAAGCACGATTAATATCAACCGTCCGGGCATTCAGCTTACGGGCTTTTATACGCATTTTGGCGCGGACCGCGTTCAAATAATGGGCGAAATGGAGTTTGCTTATCTAAAAAGCCTGACGGACGAGCAACGCTATCAGAGCTTGGATAAGTATTTTTCATATCCTTTGCCCTGTCTTATAATAAGCACCAATCTAGAGCCTATGGGCGAGATGGTAGAACTTGCCCAAAAACACCAAATACCGCTTTTAAGGTCGGCTAAGCGCACGACATTCATATTTAACGACCTTGTCGCCTATCTTAACGAATTATTGGCTCCCACAATCACGATGCACGGCGTCTTGATGGATATGTATGGCGTGGGCGTGCTGATTACGGGCGCCAGCGGCATAGGCAAGTCTGAAAACGCTCTGGAGCTTATCCAGAGAGGGCATAGGCTCGTGGCCGACGATGCGGTTATAATAAAGCGCGTTCACGACAGGCTGATAGGCTCCGCGCCCGAGAATATAAGATACCTAATAGAAGTAAGAGGCATAGGCATAATAGACGTGCGCAATATGTATGGCGTGGGCGCGGTTAAGATTACCAAAGTAATAGACATGGTCATAGAGCTTGAAAGGTGGGACGATAACAAAGATTACGATAGATTAGGGTTAACGCAAAACATAGAGATTTTGGGCTATAGCCTCCCCAAAATTTTGGTTCCCGTGCGGCCCGGGCGCAACCTTGCGGTGATATTGGAAGTCGCGGCAAGAGACCATCGCCTAAAGTCAATGGGCTTTTCGGCGCTTGACGAGCTTAACACCCGCCTTATGAAAGGCGACAACTAAAAAAATATCCTAATCAACAAAATTCGTCAATTTTAATCATTTTTATTGGCCAGAGATAATATTATTATATTATTATTATTAATTGGAGGCTGACTAATGTCCAATAATATTGCCGAAGAAATTACCAAAGGCGATTCTACTCCCAAGGCTAGCTTTAAAACATCTTTAATAAACTTTTTATACGCCGTTACTTTTTCGGCTTGTCGGAAAGTGATGGTGTTAAGACTGATAATTTATACATCGTTGATAATCGGCGTTATTTTGTCTATTATTTCAAGCGCCGTTTTGGGTTCGGCTTTACTTTTCTTTGAGAGGTTAATAATATATGTTCTTATAGGAGCGGGCTTGTTCGCCCTTACCGAAATTATTAACAGAAGAACATCTAAATAGCGTTTTTATCTTAGTTTTTTTAAAAAATCTTTTTTTTGGCCGATTTTTAGGCGGCTAAATTTTATTATTGTAAAATTATGAATAACAAGTTGACATATAAAAAACCTAAGATAACAAGAATTGATTTTGAGCATAGGTCAGTAGAACAAGAATTTGACGGCTTTAGGATATTGCACTTGTCGGATTTACATAACAAAGAATTTGAGCTTAATCAATCCATATTAATTGAAATAACCCAAGAAAACAACCCCGACCTTATAGCCATAACGGGCGACATACTCAACAGAGGAAGATTTGACAAGACTTTGCGATACATAAAAGAAGCCGTCAAGGTCGCGCCTGTGTTCTTTACGAGCGGAAACCATGAATATTACTCAAAACAATATAATTTCATAAAAGACCGGTTGGTTAACGCGGGCGCAAAGGTATTGGACAACCGCATAGAAGAAATAACTATAAACAACAAAGTTTTGAGCGTAATAGGCGTCAGGGACGCGAGTTTTTTCAAAAATAAAGAAGCTTTTAATAACACTATAACCGCGCTTTGCGATAAGGCCAAGGGCTTTAGGCTGATGTTAACGCACAAGCCGCATCTAATTGACGCTTACCAAAACAGCGGAGCGGATTTGGTTTTGAGCGGGCACGCGCACGGCGGGCAGGTAAGGCTGCCGTTTGTCGGCGGGCTTTACGCGCCGGGGCAAGGAATTTTTCCGCGCTATACTTCGGGGCTGTATCGGTTAAAAAACGGCGTGTCAATGATAGTAAACAGAGGTCTTGGCGACAGCCAATTCCCTTGGCGGATAAACAACCCTCCGCATGTTATTGTTATAACCTTAAAGCCCAAATCATAAAAAAGCGGCTTATAAAAAAGCCGCTTATTTCTGATATGCACCCCAAAAGTTAGACGCATTTGGGGTGCATTTCAATTCTTTGGCGATTTTATAGGCTATTGATTAGCGAGTTTTAGAAAAAACAATTAATCAAACAAAGCCTTTAAAGCGTCAACGGCGTTTTGCAAGTTTGTCAAATCTACCGCGTGCGGATCGCTTTGATAGGCGTCGTTAAAATCATTAAATTCGTTTTCCACATTGTTTACGGCGTTTTGGACATCGGATATGTTGGGCGTTGTTTCTTCGTCCAATGGCGTGGAGGCCAATACGCCCAAAAGTTGATTGATATCGTCTTTGATTTGGGCAAGCGCCGCGACATCTTCGGCTTCCAGTTCTTCATATTGGCTTATATCAAGCTCGGCAATATCAATTAGCTGGTAAATCAAATCGTTGTTATAAGGATTGTCAAACACCAAATAGCTTACGCCTTGGTCATAATCAAACGACACATGACCTATATTATTGACGGCTTCTGAAACTACCGAGCCAAAATTGGCGTTGAGCTCTTCTTTGCTGCTCGCCTCAAACAAAGATACCATCAAACCTATAATTTGTTCATTGATAGCCGAGCTGTCTCCGCTGCCCAAGAACAAATCGTTGTCTCCATAACTGTCGTCAACAATCATTTTGCCCGGGTTATCAGGGTCAATAATGTATTTGTTAACACTGGTAATATAAATGTCCGACATTCCGCTAAGAAGCATGTCTCCAAAAAAGCCCAAATTCTCTTTTATAGGCTCTTCCACAACTTCTTTGTCAATTACCATAGTGAAAGTGATAACGCAATAGCTCTCGCCGTCAGGCTCTACCTCAAGCTTGACTTGGGCTATCCTAAATTCCAGCTCATTGCTTTCTTCTTGGGAAGAAAGCTCTTCTTGGATTAGCGCCGCCAGCTGCCCGCCCGTGAGCCTTAACGGCCTCTTAAACACTATGTTTTCAATATCAAATAATTGCGTCTCAGGGTCGTATCCCATTATAGAACTTTCTAGTTCGCTCTTGACTAAATTTAGGTTTTGTTCGCTGGGTATGTCGGCGTCGTCAATCTCGGGCTCCTCTGTAAATATATTTTTTACGCCCGACAAAAAGTCAATCAAGTCCCCCCAATTATTAATACCTAATTGCATCCATTCGCCTTCATCGCCTATATACTTTTGCATCAAATAATTGCCGCCAAAATATCCCGCGGCAACCGTTCCGCCAAGCAACACCAGTATCATTATCAATGATACCAAACAACATCCGCCTTTTTTCATAAAAATAAACCCCCTTTAGATTAGTTAGAGTATATCATATAAACTATTAAAAAAATATAGAAATTAGATTAAAAACTAATTAAAATTTCTTGGTTAATATTGCTAGGTTTATAATAGGATTTTTTGCAAACAATAGCATCGCGAGGAAAAAATCCGCGCGAAAAAACAAAAGGAGAAATTATCATGCCTGACAAAAACCAAAGATGCAACCAAAACAGAAACCAAAACAAGAACCAAAACAAGAACCAAAACAAAAACCAAAACAGGAACAAAAACCAGAACAAGAACGAAAACAGAAATGATATCTAAAAAGGCTGTCATTTCTTAAATTATTTTAGATACGGCGCGCTAATCTTAACGCGCCGTATTGTTTTTTTTATCTTTTTACGACATTAAAGTTTTCATCTATCAACAGCCAGTTTTGAGGAAAGGGAAGCCCCAGCTTCCAATAACTGATGCCGCGCAAACCCAATTCTTTTATTAAGTCAAACTTAGCTTGTATGCTGCGTGCGTCCTCAAACCAAACTTCGTGTTCTTGTCCTTGGGAATCAAAATAATTTAAATGAGGCGCCTGCGCGACGGGGTCAAAAAGTATCTCGGCGTTGTTGTCCCTTGCCAATAATATGGCTGTTTGGGGGCTTATGGCGCGGGCAAACGGCCCGCCCGGCACAAAGGGCAATGTCCAGTCATAGCCGTAAAGATTTTGCCCCATCAAAATTTTGTTGGCCGGTATTTCGGTTAACGCGTATCTAAGCACTTGTTCCACTTTGTCTATGGGCGAAACAGCCATGGGCGGACTGCCAGAATAGCCCCATTCATAAGTCATAATGACCACAAAATCCACTATCTGCCCAATCGCGCCGTAGTCATGCGCTTCGTACCATTGCCCTGCTTGCTCGGCGCTGGTTTTGGGCGCAAGCGCGGCAGAGACCAAAAAGCCTTCGGCGTGAAGCCTATTGGTCGCTCGGCGCAAAAATTCAGTATAAAGATCCCTCAAATCCACGGGCAAGAACTCAAAATCAAAATGTATATCCCGATAATTTAGGCGTCTTGCTTCATTGATAATATTCTCTAACAGCAAATCCTGAACAGCCACGCTTTCAATTATGGCGCGCCCCAGCTCGCCGCTAAAACGCCCCTGTTCTATATTGGTAACCGTCATCATAAGCGCGTTGCCATTTCTCATTGCGATTTGGGGAATGCCTTGAATGGGCGGGGCGTTTAAAGTCCCGTCGCGGTTAACCCGATAACTAAATGCCGCAAGATAGGTCAATCTAGGCGCGGCTTCCGCTGTGTCCGCCAGCAATAATGGGCTTGGCGCGTCGCCTATAGGTTCGGCGTAGGCGTTGACCTCAACGCTTACCTTAGGGAAGGGCGGGATATATAATCTAAGCCCTACGGGCAGCGGAGCGGACGGATTGATGCGGTTAATCTCAGCAAGCGCAAGATAATTTATGCCAAATCTGCGTCCGATAGCCCAAAGGCTGTCGCCCGGCTGCACAAAATAATATCTGCCCGTTATTGGAATAACTATGGTTTGGCCTACGACGAGCCGTTCGGGGTCGGGAATGCGGTTGGCGCTGACAATATCGCTGACCGAAGAATTAAAAGTCCGCGCTATCGCAAAAAGCGTATCGCCCCTTTGAATCGTATAAATTTGCATTTATTCTTACCTTCTTTTATTTAATATTAGTTAATTTTATGCGTAGAAAATTGCAATTATACAAATAGCCTAATCAACAAAGCCTAATTAAAAATTATCGCCATAACAGTAAAAATAATGAAAAATCTAATATTTTGGTTGTTAAAAATAATATTTAGGTGATTGCTTAAAACAAGCCAAACAAAATGATTATCCTAATTCAAAAGAAATAAAATCAAATCGACCTTTTCCTTTGAATCTAAAATATAATGATTTTTTGCCTTGGGGTTTTTCTTCAAATAAACCCTCAAATCTTTGGGTTTTGTTTTTGGTTGAACAAATAGGTATGACAGCGCAGGGGCGGGCTTGCCCGTAGGGCGCTATAAACTCAGAAAACGAGGATACACCGCTTTTATTTGACGGGCTTAATGCAAATACTTCCATAACGCCTTTTGCTTTGCCCCGTAACTCTACCGTAACGCTTTTTGTATCTTTAAATTCAAAATATTTAAACCCCGCGGACGCCCCGTCGCAAAAATTGGCTATATATTGGTCGGGACCGCTTTCCCTATCGCCGCCGTCTTGGGTAAAATACGGATGGATTGGCTTAAATCTTTTGACTGCGCCATACCAATAAGCGCCCTTTTTGGAAAATAAATTACAGGCGATATAGGCGGGATATTTGCCAATGCCCTCCAAAGCCTTGCCGTTTAGCCCGCATGAGGTCATTTCCGCTTGCATAAAAGCGCCGTTTATAAACTCTATTTCCTCGGCGCAAGCTTGGCGGCTGAATTGATTTTTGTTGGTTTGGCGATGATAAAAAACATAATATTTGCCTTTTATCTCTATCGCGCTGCCGTGAGTGTTCCCTGTGTAATTCAGCGCTTGTTTTTGGGTTCTGCCGTCAATGCCTATGTCGCCGTTGCTGACAAGAGTCCCGCCATATTCAAAACCGCTTAAGGGCTTGTCGCTTACCGCCCAGCATAATTCGTGCCCTTGATACGAGGAATAAATGAAATAATACTTGCCTTGAAATTTTCGCATTGAGCTGGCTTCAAAAAATTCATGGTTTTCATACGGCGTGCCCGCCGATTCGGTCTTTCCTTTTATGCCGATGTAGCAAGGCCCTTGCTTTATCGTAAGCATGTCCTCTTCCAGTTCAAAGCCCATTGCGCCGTGTTTGCTCGGTTTGTGTCCCCAAGTTAGTATAAAAGGCGGATTGGTTTGTCCAAAGCCGGTATAAAGATATATTTTGTTGTCGTCGTCAATAAAAATTCCCGGGTCAAATTGCAAGGGCTCGCCTTTTGCGCCCAGCGGCGTCCCGTCGGGGTATTTAACATGGCCCAAAAACTCATACTTGCCAGCGGGAGTGTCGCAAACAGCCACCGATATTCTGCTATAACCAAGTAAAAAATAATACAGATAATAGCGACCGTCCAAACCTTGACAAACATCGGGCGCGGCCAAACCTCTTAGGATAGTCCGTTTTTTGCCGTTTGGGTCTTGAACGCGGCGAAAAATAACGCCCTCGTAACGCCAATCGGCAAGATTGTCAACAGGCGCCGACCAGCAAACATAGTCGTTTAGACAAAAACTAAGGCCGTTAAATTTATCGTGCGATCCATAAAGATACACCCTGTCGCCAAAAATGTGCGGCTCGCCGTCGGGGATGTATTCGTAACTTGGCAAAAACGGGTTAAACGCCTGTTTCATAATGTTTTCCTTGTTATTTACATATTATTTATATTTATTATACTATAATCTTCATGATGTTTCTAGTTTTTATGCGCTTTTTGCGAGCGCGGAAAAATAACCTTAAAAATTGGATAAAATACCCAGAACGAGATCAACGCCTGCAAGAACGAAGCAAATACCCCGCCCATAGTATCGCCCAACAGGCCATATATCCAAGGCTGATACAGAGCATAAAGCACATTTTGCCCTAGCGTAATGACGACAGTGGCGATAACAAACCAAAACACTGCGCGCGGAATATCGCCATCGGACTTAAACGCGATATTTCTTTGCATAATAAATGTCAATACTTGCGCGATTACCAAAGTAATAAACATCGCCAAAAAATAAGCAAGTCCTCCATGCCCTAAATAGAGCCCCGAAACCCCGTTCATAGAGCGATGGACATATTCGCCCACTTGACCGCCCGTAAAGTTAAACACATAATAAGGGTCATAAATTTTTGTGCCGTCCGATAATACCTTGGCTACCTTTTGGGCGCTGCCTATCGGGCCAATAAAGTGAAAATCTGTATTTATTAAATTAGTCTGTTTGAATATAAACTGCAATAGCGGCAATATAATGAATTGGATTATAGTGATAAAATTGCCTACCATAAAGTAGCGGATAAACTCGGCTATTTTATAATGACGATGCCACCAATAATATACGCCTAAGCCAAAATTTTTGTATGATTTGACAAAATTTTTGAATGAAACCACATAGCCTTGTTCGTTTTTGGGGTCTATTAAAGTCGCCCTAATGGACGCCGTCAACGAAAAGCTGGCCGCAAGCGCATATAAAAAAGCGGCAACAACGGAAAATATTGATATTTTCCCTTTTAATATAGGAATCGCCAAAAACGCCGCCGCGCTAAATAACGATATTAAGCCAAATACTATTTGGGCAAAACAATTATATTTCGGCAATAACATAGATATAATCATAACTATTATTGGAAGAACGCTGGCAATCAACAATATAATTGACGGGTTTGAAATCAAATTTAAACTAACGCCATCATTGGTCGCGTAAGGCAGAAAAACCATAATTGCGCCGAAAAGCCCCGAGAAGAAGCCTAAGACATTGGTTAACGCCGGCATCCAATCTGAAAACCATGTCTTTGACAACAAATGGTTTTTGGCTTCTTCTCTGGCTCTATCGGCTTTTACTCTCTTTTGTTTTATCTTTTGTTCTTTTAATTGATTGTTTTTGTTCATTTTTGTTAAAAACAGCTTTTACAAAACCTTAATTTCAGTTTTGGCGGTTCCTAATTCGCTTCCCCCAAAAACCGAGATTGTTCCCTTTTCATTCGGACGTATAATCGCGAGCGCTTCGCCGAAATAAGTCTCGGCGGTATCCGTAAGATACCCGCGTTCGTTAAAAGGGCAACCATTGCCGAAAGCAAGCAAAGTCCCGTTTTCCACAAGCAGATTGACGCTATTATGAACATAGGGCTTTAACAAACCGTTGCTGTCAGTAAACCTCACCCTTACATAAGCGAGGTCTTTTTGCGTGATTTGGCCTTGCTCGGGTTCTAAGCGCAAAATTGTTTGCTCGTCGCCGCTATGTAAAGAAGTGCGATATAATTCGTTTCCGTCTTGGTCTAAGCCTATCGCGGTCAATACGCCCGAATAATATTTTGTCTTAAAGTATGCCACATAGTTTTTGTTAGGTCTTTTTTCGCCTATTTTTTTATCGTTTAGATAAAGCGCTACCTTAGGCGCGCGGCTATATACTTCAACGATAGTCTTTTTGCCCTCATAGCCCGGATAGTTCCAGCTTTCAATAGCGCCGCTCATTTTCCACGCCGACGGCGAAGTTTTTATCCCTGAACAATGAACAGGCTGAGCCGCTATTCTGATGTTGTCTTGCTCAAACGCTACCTTTGTGTAAGCAGTCTCGGCGGTCGGCTTGCCTGTAAGATCCAAACGCCCCGAACCCGCGCTCATCCAGCCTACGCCGTAAGAAAAATCTTTGGCGTGGCATTGATGCACCCACGCGCCTATTCCCACTTCGCCCAAATAGTCCATTCCAGCCCAAACAAAATCGCCTATCAAAGCGGGATGCTTTTTGGCTAAATCGTAAAACAGCCCGGCGTCCTTGCAAAAAGTTTCGGTGCCCAAAATCACTCTGTCGGGATATTTTTTGAAGTCCTTTTTATATCTCAGAATTCCATAGTTGTATCCGGCTACATCCAGTCTTTTGAAAGCTTCGCGAGTTTTGCGGTCGCTGCCTCTTAAAGTAGCTCCTAGTTTCATGGTTTTGTCGCCAAGTTTGCCCGCCAAGTTATTAAAGAACTCGCTGCCGAAGGCTTTGTGCTTCTTTTGTTTTAGGGCTTTTTCGGCCTTTTTGTCCGAGTAAACGCCAAAGCCTAAAGAGTATAAATAATTAAAGAATATATTAATTCCGCAAGTGACAGGGCGATAGTCTAAGCTCTTTAGATACTTAGTCATTTTTTCGCAAAGCTCTATGCCTCGCTTCTCTCCCGTTTCCGCAACTTCGTTACCGATGGAATACATTATCACGCTTGGATGGTTGTAGTCTTTATCCACCATGTCTTTTAAATCTTGCCGCCACCAATCGAGCATTTTGTCCGCATAGTCGTATTTATTCTTGTGAATATACCACATATCCACATATTCGTCCAAAACTAACACGCCCAACTCGTCGCAAGCGTCGAGTAAGGCTTTAGAGCAAGGGTTATGAGCAGACCTTACGGCGTTGTAGCCCGCCTCTTTTAGAAGTTTTATCTTGCGATATTCCGCAAAAGGATGCGCTGCAGCGCCCAATAAGCCGTTGTCGTGGTGAATGCAAGCTCCTAGCAACAAGGTCCGCTTGCCGTTTATTAAAAAGCCGTTGCGGCTGTCGCATTCTATTGTCCTTATGCCAAATCGAGTTTGATAAGAGTCGCCCTCGAAATTAACCTTGCAGATATATAATTTAGGATTATCAATATCCCAAAGGCTGGCCTGAGGTAGTTCGGCTATTATTTTTAAAGGATTATTGCCGTCGGCGTTTTTTTGGCTAGAATATAAAACGGTTTGGTCGTCCAATACCTGAACTTCGACCTTGCCCATCGCGTTGGTTTCCACGGTGATTTCTATCTTGGGCATTTTATAGTCAAGAGTCTTGATTTTTACGCCGTTTAACTTAATATGCTTTTGAGGCAAAACATACATATTTACGGGGCGATAAATGCCCGAGCCCGAATACCAGCGGCTGTTGGGCTGGTCGCTGTTATGGGCGATAACTTTTATGACATTGTCTTGATTGAATTTTAGGTGGTTAGAGCAATCGACATAAAAATTAGTATAGCCGTAAGGTCTATACGCAACTTTGATATCGTTTATATAAACTTCCGCGTCCTTATAAACGCCCTCAAACTCAAACACAACTATTTGATTTTCAAGCTCTTGGGACGCGAAAAAGGTTTTTTCATATACATAATCGCCTCCGCGATGCCAAGCTATATGCTTGCCGCCTAGACTGTCTTGCGAGCGTTCCTCGTAAATCATAGCGTCGTGCGGAAGCGTAACATTCTTAATTGTCTCGGGTTGGTCTTTTTTGTATACCGACCAATTATCGTTAAAATTGATTTTCAGCATATTTTCACCGGTCTAATTTCATAATAGAAAAATTACATCCAATCGGTAAGCAATGTTTTTGCCTATGACAACAAAACATATAAAATCTTAATTCAAAGTCCTGTTAGTAACAGCTTCCAAAAAGGAAGCTGTTACTATGGACTTTCTAAAATGCCGCTTTAGATTAGTCTTTTACGAATTTGCGGCCGAAAGCGCTTACTATCGCCGCGACTATCGATAGAGCGTAGAACACAAAGCCGACTATAGAGATATTCAGCGAAACTTCTTCGGCGGGCGGATAGTTAACCGGTATAAAGTGAACATCCGCTATAAGAGTAATACGCTCTAAAACGAACAACATTAAGCTAGCTATTAATAGACCGTCGATTACCAAAACAGCTAGGTCGATTAGTCTATCGTCGATTTTGCCCGCGAAAACCAATACCGCGGCTGCGATGGCTATAGCCACAAATGTGCATATTACGGGGACTGAATTCATAGGCAAGCCTTTTAGGTAGCCTGTGGTAGAAGTAACAAGGTATATTATTACTCCTGCCAAACCTAAAACCGCGCTTGCTAAAACAGCCCAGGAGGCTACGGTTTGTTTTTTAATCCAATTTAACATATTATTTTACCTCCTTTGCGCGCTTAATCTGGCATACCGCGTAGAATGCCAAGCTAGTCAGCGTTATCACAGCAAAGATAGTGATTAAGCTGATGTATGCGGCTCTCCACCAGGTCATTAGTTGCACTACGCGCGATGTGGAGTTAATTCCGTTCATCGCCAAGCTATTAGCTAGCGCGTATAATGTATAATGCGCAATACATAAGTCTCTTCGGATTCGCGGATCGCGAATTCTTTTAACCCTTCATACGCTTCTTTAGCCGTAGTGAAATTGGATTTGTAATTCCAGATGTCTTCTTCGTCATCTGTTTTTTCGGTTACGATTTTTTGACTTCTGGTCTTAAACAAAGTGTCAATCGGGGCGCGGTATTGCTCCATAACGACAGCAAGCGTTATTACTATCGCCAAACAGAACACAGCTACATGCGCTATGCCGCGCCACAATCAAGGTTTTTTAAACATATGGCTTTTATTTTCTTCCTTTTTGGTTTTTTGAACAATGGTATCGCTACCATGTGTTTTCATATCAATTATTAATATGGGCAATCAAAGATAAAAAGCTTTTGCATCCTATCGCGCTAAATATTGTTCGTATTATGGGCAATCATTATGTATAATTCATAATTTATGGTAATAAAAACCCTTAAAAATACAAGACCAAATTCCTAAAATGGCTCTTTAGACGCGTAAATTGAAAAAACTGCTATGTTCATAGCGGTTTTAACTTAGGTTTTTTGTGTATAATAAAATCAATTAGCTTGCCTAAACGGCAATAAAATATTGAGTTTAAATATATTGTTAGATGTGTCCAAAGATACGAAGCCATGATATTTTTGACTGATCATTTTTATGCTTTTCAGACCAAAGCCGTGGTATCTTGTGTCTTTTTTGGTAGTTTTGGGCAAATCGTCCTCAAATTGTAAAATGCCTTTGTAATAGTTTTCTATATGTATAACAACCATGTTCATCGCGCGCTTTACCGAAAGGCTTATAACCCTTTTGTCAGGGTCTTCCAGCTTTTGCACCGCTTCGATGGCGTTATCTATGACGTTGCCAAACAAAGAGTATATATCCGAAGAACGCATAAACGACAAAATCGCCCCGTCAACCATACAATTGAGTTTTATCGCGTTTTGCCAGCATTTTAAGCTTTTTTCAGCCAAAATAACATCCAAAACATCATTGCCAGTCTTTACGGATAAATCGTATATGGATATGGCGTCTTTGAGTTCTTTTAGTTCGCTTTCGCTCAGCCGTCCTTCTAATTGGGAGAGCTGATGTTTTAAGTCATGGCATTTTATGTTAATAATATCTATGGTTTCTTTGCTGGTTTGCAATTGTTGTTTTTGGAGGTGTAGCATATGCTCTAGCAATTGCATTTCTTGCATCATGCTTGACCTTTTTAACATGATGTATAGTATGCTCAGAGTAAGCAAGCAACTTATTATGTCATAACAAGAAAGCATTAAATACACGGAATAATCCTTGGTGTATTGGTATTGTACTAATACTATCGAAATGAGCGTTAACGCCATGGAGAGCAAAATGATTTCGTAATTGTAAAAACGAATTAAATCGTTTTCTTTTAGATGGCGTGCGAAGAAAAAGTAACATAACGCATACATAACGGAAAGGGTCGCCACATACAGACATTTGCTTTCTTGCATATTAAAGTTTATTATCAGCGCGCTATTAATCAGCTCGCCCACCCTAAACGCCAAGTGTTGAGTGGCAAAAGCCCCGATTTCGCAAAACCAAGCGATTCGTAATTTTATATCAAAGCAAAAAACAATACTAAGAGTAGCGAGAGTCACTAACATAATGTATTTTGGGATGTCCCAAAATGTATATCTGGTATTAAAAAAACTCCAGACTATGCACACGCCCAAAAAAACTACAAAGCTGCCCAGCGCGCGCCAAACAAAATTTTTGCGGCGAGGGAGCGCGCGCGTAAACAAAATGTTGCATATCAACATTTCAAAGGCAAAGCCGTTTTTTTCAAAAAATGTAATAACATGTTGCCAAAATTGACTCATATAAAATTACCCTGTCCAAGCCAGTTGGCTAAATCGGTCAAAAATTGTTTCTTTTTGGGACGGCTGATTTTTAAAACGTCGCCGTTAATCATTAATAAGTCGTAATTTTGAACCGATTTTATGTATTTTGGATTGACCAAATAACAACTGTTGCACCTCATAAAGTTATACGGTCTTAATTTGTCTTCCATTTTAGACAAAGAGCCCGAAGCTATGATACCTCCCTCTGTAGTATGATAGCAGAGTGTATGACCCGTAACTTCTATGTATATTATCTTTTTGGTGGATAATCTAACAAAGCCGTCCACCTTCCTAATGACTAATTCTATCTCGGCGTTGGTCTTTACTATATTGATAGCTTTGTCCATCTTTAAAGAAAAGTCCTGATAATTAATCGGCTTTACCATAAAATCCAAGGCGCCCGCTTCGTATCCTTTTACCGCGAATTGCGCCATATTGGTCACAAAGATTAGCACGGACTCTTTGTCAAATTCTCTTAACTTGAGCGCGGCGTCCATGCCATTTAAATTGGGCAGCTCTATATCCATAAAGATAATATCGTATAAAACGCGGCGATCGGACAAAAAAGACAACGCGTCGTTAAATCTTTTTATATCAAATTGAATATCGTTTTTTTCTTGATAATATGTCAAATAATCCCGCAAAACGAAAGCCGCGGAATCGTCCTCTTCGACAATAGCAATATTTATCATACCCCACCTCAATAGTTTTCTCTAAGATTATAAGCTAATTTAACAGTCAAAGTCAATATTTACAAAAACTGATTCTAACTAAAGCGGCGCATAAAAAGGCCGCCTTTAGATATTATATCCTAACGGCATTGTTTTTATGAATGCCTTATTTTGAAGCCTAAGATAAAGATATTATCAAAATAATATAGAATATTAAGCTTAAATATCAAAAAAAGGCAATACAGAAAACGCGATATTATTAAGAAGTTTATATCAAAAAAGACGGTTTTTTAAAAAAAAACCGTCTTTTTTGGCACACCCAGAGGGACTTGAACCCCCAGCCTTTTGGTCCGTAGCCAAACGCTCTATCCAGTTGAGCTATGGGTGCTTAAGCGTTATTATAGTATAGTTCAATAGCTGCCTTTTTGTCAAGAAGTAAATATTAGCAATAATTAAATATATATTTTATTTTTTTAGGCTTTAAGATTTAAATACTTATGAGCGTTTTTTTTAGTGTTTGGAGTTTATAGGCGTTTTTTTAGCATTAAAGTCTATTATATGAAGCTTGCAGTCTTTTAAGCGAGCGCTCTTTGCCAAAAAGTGCCGCCATCTCGGTCGCGCCGCCGGGCGTGACTTGGGCGCCCGTCAAAGCCACGCGCATTATCCAAAACAACGCGTTACTTTTTAGGTTAATCTCCGCCGCAAAGTCCTTGAGGTTTTCATAAAGAACGCTGTTATCAAAAGTTTCTATTTGCTCAAGCCTTTTTATAAGCTTTGGTAGTATTTGTTTTGCCAGCGCCTTGTCGGTTTTTAGTTTTTTGTTTACGAATAAGCCCAAATCAAAATTGTCAAATTCGTTCAAAAACTTTAGTTTTTCGGGTATATCGGACAATATTTCCACCCTTGACTGCAACAGCCCATCAAGCGCCGCGTAATCAAATTTATCTTTTAGTCCCAGCGCATCATAATAAGGTTTGGACGCTTTAGCAAAATCTTGCGGCGGCATTTCTTTTATATACAGCGAGTTGAGCCAGCGCATTTTGGGCTCGTCAAAAATGGACGGGGACTTGGATATGCCTTCAATAGAAAAAGCTTCTATCAATTCTTGCATGGATAGTTTTTCCCTGTTATCTTTCGGGTTCCAGCCAAGCAACGCTATATAATTGACAATGGCCTGGCTTAAATATCCTTTGGCGATAAAATCATCGTAACTGGCGTCGCCCGTGCGCTTGGAAAGCTTGCGGGCGCTGTCTTTCATAATGGGCTGCAAATGGATATAATTAGGGCGCTCCCAGCCAAAAGCGTCGTAAATAAGGTTATATTTGTTGGTTGATGTCAGGTATTCCACGCCCCTTATGACATAGTTGATTTGCATCAGGTGGTCGTCAATAACATTGGCAAAATTATATGTCGGCATGCCGTCAGATTTTAGCAAAATATTGTCTTCCAAGTCTTTATAGTCAACCGAAATTTCGCCAAAGACCAAATCCGTGAATGATGATACGCCTTGTTCGGGTATGTTTTGACGCACAACATAGGACTCGCCCGCGGCTATCTTTGCCCGGGCTTGCTCAAGCGAATAATTGCGCAAGCAATATTTGTCGTATTTGGACGCGCCGCTTTCTTGAAGTTTGGCCAGTCGTTCTTTGGAACAAAAACAATAATACGCCGCGCCCGTTTCCACAAGCTTGTGCGCGTAATGGTTATATATGTCTTTTCGCTGGGATTGAATATAAGGCCCAAAAGGTCCGCCAATATCCGGCCCTTCGTCGTATTGTATGCCCGCTTGCTTTAGCGTCTTATATATAATGTCAATAGCGCCTTCTATCGTCCTTTCGGTATCGGTGTCTTCTATCCTTAAAATAAACTTGCCGTTATTGGCTTTGGCGAATAAATACGCGTATAACGCCGTGCGCAAATTTCCTATGTGCATATAGCCCGTAGGGCTGGGCGCGAATCTTGTTCTTACCATAAATCGTTCTCCTTAATAATATCGGCTATTATTTTTTGGGGCAGTTTGTGCTTGTGGTCTTCAAAAATGCTGCTGATTATTCCCGCTTTTTTGAAGCTGTAAGCCTCGCTGCCCGCCACTATAATATGGTCTATCAAAAGTATATCCAAATACGCAAGCGCTAGCGCCAAATTTTGAGTAAATTTTAAATCATTTTGGGACGGGGTTAGTTGCCCCGAAGGATGATTATGCGCCACCAATATTTTGTCCGCCGAAAACCTAAACGCCTCTTCCGCTATGCTGCGCGTGTTGACATAGGCTTCTTTAAGCCCGCCTTGCGAAATTATGCGTTTTCGCACTATTTTGCCCGAACTGTCCAAACAAACAATCATAACTTCTTCTTTTGACTTGTGACTCAAAGTGGCGCAAGCTATTTTTTTGGCCTGCAAATAATTGTCTATTCTTTCGGCGGCAAGCTCGTATTGATAATTAACCCTATTGATAATCTCGGGCAAGAGCGAAATGCTAAGGGCCGCTATCTCGGTCATGCCTTTGATTTTATGCAGCTCTTTCCAATCGGCATAAATTACATTTTTTAAAGAACCAAAGGCGTCCAGCAGCCTATGCGCTATCTCGTTGGTGTCTTTTCTCGGAATGAAAGGGAACAAAAACATCTCAAGCAATTTATGGTCATAAAAACTGGCGGCGCCTAGATTTTTTAGTTCCTCCCTCATCCGTTGCCTGTGTCCGCCGTGCGGATGCGGGTCTTTGGCCTTTTTCAAAAATCCTTGCCCCCTTAACTACCGTTATAGTATAATGTTTTTTACAGATTAATGTAAAAATACAAAAAAATCATTAAATTCAGTAATTTAATTAATATTAATATTAATATGTTTTATTGTCAAGGCGCTAAAAATACTTACCGAAACCAAATTTTTATAAGGAAATAAATATAATGAATGATGTAATCAAAACTTTGACGGATTTTATCAAAATAGAAAGCGTAAAAAGCGCCCCCAAAAAAAACGCGCCTTTCGGGCCTAAAATAAGGGAAGCTCTTGATTTTATACTTGACGCCGCGCGATCATTCGGGCTAAAAACCAACGACTTGGACGGTTATGTTGGCGAGATAGAATACGGCTCGGGCAAGGAAATAATAGGCGTTTTGGCGCACGCCGATGTCGTTCCGCTAGGCGAGGGCTGGACCCGCGCTCAAGGCGAGATTTTTGAAAACCGCATATACGGGCGCGGCGCGACGGACGATAAAGGCCCTATCGTCGCCGTCTTATACGCGCTCAAGCAAATCAAAGACCAGGGCATAAAACTCAGCAAGACATTAAGGCTTATTGTAGGCTGCGACGAAGAAAGCGGCTGCGAGTGTATGAAATATTACCAAAAGTTAGGCAGAATGCCGAAAATTGGCTTTTCTCCCGACGCCGATTTTCCGCTCATTATATGCGAAAAGACTATCCTGTACCTTAAGGCGTTTTTGCCTTTGGATAATTTTTGGCAAGATAATATCTTGGAGCTTAAGGGCGGCTTGCGGCCCAATATGGTGCCCGCAAGGGCTCAAATTAAACTAAAAAAATCCGCCCTGCCGCATTATTATCCGGAGCTTGTCCAAAAACATCAAGCCGAAGCAACAGAAGACGGCGAGATTATTGCCCTAAAGTTTTCGGGCGTTTCGGCGCACGGCAGCGCGCCCCACAAGGGCGAAAACGCCATATGGAAAGTTTTTGGGTTTTTGGTTGACATAGGCGCTTGGGGCGTTACCAAGTCTATTAAGCATTATCTTCTTAACGAAAACGCGTGCAAAAATATGGGCGTCTATATTGACGACGGCCAAAGAAGCGGCGACCAAACCCTCAATGTAGGAACGGCGTATTATAACAAAGACTATAACGCCTTGGAATTGACTTTGGACTTTAGATGCCCTATCCCGCAAAAACCTCAAAACATAATAAACCGCCTAAACGACTTATTCAGGGGCGCTAGGTTTGAGGTCATACAGCATCTGCCCTACCTTTACGCAGATCCCGAGAGTTTTTTGGTCAAAACGCTTATAGCTTCTTACGAAAAGGTTACAGGGACGGCAGGCGCGAAAGGCATAATAACGGGCGGCGGGACTTACGCTAGATATTTGCCCAATGGCGTGGCTTTTGGACCGACATTTGAAGGCGAAAATCCGCGCATACACAATGCGGACGAGTCAATCTCCATAGAAAGTCTCCAAAAAATGATAGAGATATATAAAGAGGCGATGATTAACCTTGCCAAATAAAAAATAGCGGTTAATCCGCTATTTTTTTAATCCTTACAGTTAATCCTTATCGCGACATTGGCGCAAGTTGAATAATCAATTTCTTGCAGCTCTTGCGAGCGCGAGCTGTCGGGAATGCCTATGGGAACATCCAGTATCCTAGTGCAGCCCAAGCGGTCAAGCTCAAAATAGACGGGGTCGCCGCACAGATAGCCGTAAGGCGCGGCGTATTGAATCAGCTTGTATTTCCCTATCGGCAAGCCTTCTATAACGCACACGCCCCCGCATCCTGTTTGGGCTTGCGCGACAAAACGGTCTTTACCCGTTAAAACTAAAAACTTCGCTTTAGTGTTCATATATATATTGTATTAACGGATGTGGCCTTTAGTTACCAAAAAAACTAGCTTTTTCTAAAAGCTAGTTTTTTATTTTTCCTATTAAAATTTTTCTTCGGGCAGCACATTCCTATACATCTTCATGCCCGTTCCCGCCGGTATCAGCTTGCCGATTATTACGTTTTCTTTTAGGCCAATCAGCGGGTCAACCTTCTTCTTAATCGCGGCATCGGTGAGCACCCTTGCCGTTTCTTGGAAGGAAGCCGCCGACAAGAACGAATCGGTCGCAAGCGCCGCTTTGGTAACGCCCAGCAACACCCTTTTCGCGCTCGCGGGCTCGCCGCCTTCAATCAACGCTTTTCTGTTGGCCTCCTCAAAAGCAAATATATCTACAAGTTCGCCCGGTATAAACTCGGTGCTTCCCGATGTTTCTATGCGCACCTTTCTTAGCATTTGCCTTATGATTATTTCTATGTGCTTGTCGTTTATCTCAACACCCTGCAGTCTATAAACGGACTGGACTTCGCTAAGCAAATATTCCTGGACGCCCCTGACGCCTTTGGTCCTTAACAAAGTGTTGGGATTGATAGAACCTTCCGTTAGGGGGTCGCCGGGCTGGATTGTCCCGCCATTTTCGGCGCAATCAATAATCTCTTGTCTTATCTTGGCGTCATAAGGTATTTCATGCGTAGCCTGTTCGCCGTCGGGCGACTTGACTATAATCTCGGTCTTGTTTTCGCTCTTTATAATAGTTACCTTGCCGCCAATCTCGGCCATGACAGCCGCGCCTTTGGGCACGCGCGCTTCAAACAACTCCTCAACGCGCGGCAAGCCTTGCGTTATGTCGTCCGCGCTAGCAACTCCGCCCGTATGGAACGTTCTCATGGTAAGCTGGGTTCCAGGCTCGCCGATGCTTTGGGCCGCTATGATGCCTACGGCCTCGCCTATCTTAACTTTTTCGCTGCCGGCCATGTCTTTGCCGTAACATTTGGCGCATAGGCCTATTTTGGAACGGCAAGTTAGAACTGTTCTTATGTTGACTTCTTTTATGCCGGCTTCTATTATCTTATCCGCCGCCTCTTCGCTTATAAGCTCGTTGGCGCCGATAATCTCTTTGCCGTCTTTGGGGTTTTTTATGGCTTCTATGGTAAACCTGCCCACTATCCTGTCTTTTAAAGTTTCTATGCCTTCAATTTCCCTTACCGTCATGCCTTTAGGTTTTTCGCCCAAAGTCGCAAAGCAATCGTCTTCGCGGACTATAACGTCTTGGGAGACGTCCACCAACCTTCTAGTAAGGTATCCGGAATCCGCCGTTTTTAAGGCCGTGTCCGCAAGACCCTTCCTGCCGCCGTGGGAAGAAATAAAGTATTCCAAAACCGAAAGCCCTTCCCTAAAACTGCTCCTTACGGGCGTTTCTATGATCTTGCCGTTGGGGTTGGTCATAAGGCCTCTCATGCCGCTAAGCTGTCTTATCTGGTTCTTGTTGCCGCGCGCGCCTGAGTTAGCCATCATGAAAATCGGGTTAAACTCGTCAAGGCCTTTCATCAATTCTTCAGTTACTTTGTTAGTAGTCGCGTTCCAAATATCTATAATCTGCTTGGACTTTTCTTCGGCGGTTATTATGCCGCGGTCATAGTCTTTTTCTTTTTTGATAACGGCTTCCTCGGCCTCGGCGATTAGCTCTTTTTTCTTTTCGGGAATATACAAATCAAATATGCTCGCCGTGACAGCGCCGATTGTTGAAAATCTAAAGCCCAAATCCTTAATCTTATCCAAAACCTTAGCTGTCTCGGTCGCGCCTTTTAGCTTAAAAGTGCGGTAAACGATTTCTTGCAGTCCTTTTTTGGTGACCAAGAAGTTTACCTCAAGCTCAAA
Organism: Clostridiales bacterium; assembly: GCA_012512255.1. Classification (NCBI taxonomy): domain Bacteria; kingdom Bacillati; phylum Bacillota; class Clostridia; order Eubacteriales; species Clostridiales bacterium. The sequence goes on from JAAZDJ010000052.1 coordinate 26,531, forward strand.
AAGACTGTCAATGCTGTCTCGTTTGACAAAGCCCAAATCCTGAGGTATGGCGTTGTTAAATATAATCCGCCCTACCGTGGTCTCTATCATCCGCGAGAGTTTTTTGCCGTCTATTTCTTTGTGGATTCTTACATGAATCCTGGCTTGCAACTCTATTTGCTTGGTTTCATAAGCCATTACCGCCTCGTTGGGGTCCATAAAGTAGCGGCCTTCGCCTTTTGCGCCTTCTTTTATAATTGTCAAGTAATAACAACCTATGACCATATCCTGAGTGGGCGTCATAACGGGCTTGCCGTCCGACAGCTTCAGGATATTATTGGTAGAAAGCATCAAAAATCTGGCTTCGGCTTGGGCTTCCAGCGAAAGCGGCACATGGACAGCCATCTGGTCGCCGTCAAAGTCCGCGTTAAACGCCGCGCAAACAAGCGGATGCAGCTTGATAGCCCTTCCTTCCACCAATACCGGCTCAAACGCTTGGATTCCCAGTCTATGGAGAGTGGGAGCGCGGTTTAATAAGACAGGGTGGTCTTTGATTACCTCTTCCAAAACATCCCATACTTCGCTTCGGGCGCGCTCAACCGTGCGCTTGGCGGTTTTTATGTTATAGTTGGCGTGTTTGTCAACTAATTTTTTCATTACGAAAGGCTTAAATAATTCCAGCGCCATTTCTTTGGGAAGACCGCATTGATATATCTTTAGCTCGGGTCCTACCACAATAACGGAACGGCCGCTGTAGTCAACGCGCTTGCCCAGCAAGTTTTGCCTAAACCTGCCTTGCTTGCCCCTAAGCATGCTGCTTAGCGACTTTAAGTCGCGGTTGCCCGGGCCTGTTACCGCCTTGCCGCGCCTGCCGTTGTCTATCAAAGCGTCAACGGCTTCTTGAAGCATGCGCTTTTCGTTGCGGATTATTATGTCGGGCGCGCCAAGCTCTTTTAATTTTTTGAGCCTGTTGTTGCGGTTGATGACGCGGCGGTATAGATCGTTTAAGTCGCTGGTGGCAAACCGTCCGCCGTCTAGCTGCACCATAGGCCTAATCTCAGGCGGGATTACGGGCAACACATCCAAAATCATCCAAGTTGGATTGCTGCCGCTTTTGATAAAGGCGTTGACGATTTCCAAACGCCTTATCGCTCTTTTCTTTTTTTGGCCGGGCGCGTTTTTTATGGTCTCTTTGATCTCGGCTAGTTCTTTTTCCAAATCTATCTTAGCCAAAAGCTCTTTTATGGCTTCGGCGCCCATGCCGACCTTAAACGACTTGGGACCAAACAATTCGATCGCGTCGTTCTTTTCTTTTTCGGATAAAATTTGCTTATATACCAAATTGGTCTCGCCCGGGTCAATTACCACATAGCTGACAAAATACAGCACTTGTTCCAGCGCCTTGGGCGACATGTCCAGCAACAAGCCCATTCTAGAAGGCACGCCTCTAAAATACCAAATATGCGAGACCGGAGCCGCCAACTCAATATGCCCCATGCGCTCGCGTCTTACCTTGGACTTGGTCACTTCCACGCCGCACTTGTCGCAAATTACGCCCTTATACTTAATGCGCTTATATTTGCCGCAATGGCATTCCCAGTCTTTGACGGGGCCAAAAATCTTTTCGCAAAACAGCCCGTCCCTTTCGGGCTTTTGGGTCCGGTAGTTGATGGTCTCGGGCTTGGTAACCTCGCCATAAGACCATTCTCTTATCTTTTCAGGTCCTGCCAGACTAATTTGTATTGAATCCAAATTATTCAGTTCAAACATTATTCATCACCCTCTTTTTGGTCTTGCTCAATTATCTCGTCTTCGTCAATCATATCCAATTCGTCGTCTTCGTCTAATATTTTCAAATCGGCGTCTTGGTCTTTTGGCATCTCTTCCTCGGCGTTAAGGAAGTCAAAATCGTCGTCCTCTTCAAACAATACGCTTATGTCTTGCTCTTCCATCGCTTCTTCCTCAACTTCGGCAAGCTCATCCAAAAACAAGCCCAAATCGTTCTCATCCAAGCTTAAGCTCATATCTTCGTATGTCTTCAGATGGTCAAAGTCCATATCAAGCAAGTCTCTGTCGTCTTCCAAAATTTCACTTATGCCGATTTCTTCCTTGTCCTCGGTCAATACTTTGACGTCCAAAGCCAAAGACTGCAATTCTTTTATCAAAACCTTAAAAGACTCGGGCACGCCCGGTTCGGGGATGGCGTTGCCTTTGACAATGGCCTCGTACGCTTTCACGCGGCCTATAACATCGTCGGACTTTATGGTCATTATTTCTTGGAGTATATTGGCCGCGCCGTATGCGTATAGCGCCCAAACTTCCATTTCGCCAAACCTTTGTCCGCCGAACTGCGCTTTTCCGCCCAAGGGCTGCTGTGTGACCAGCGAATAAGGCCCCGTGCTCCTTGCGTGGATCTTATCGTCAACCAAATGCACAAGTTTGAGCATATACATATAACCGACGGTGACCCTGTTTTCAAAGGGCTCGCCCGTGCGTCCGTCAAACAGCTCTATCTTGCCGTCAACCGTTCCGTCGGGGGCTACTATATTGTTTTCTCTTAACAAAGCTTCTATGTCTTTTTCGCTCGCGCCGTCAAATACGGGCGAGGCTATATGCCAGCCCAAATATTTGGCCACCAAGCCGAGATGCACTTCCAATACCTGACCGATATTCATACGGCTGGGCACGCCCAAGGGGTTGAGAACGACTTGTATGGGCGTGCCGTCCGCCATAAACGGCATGTCTTCTTTGGGCAATATTCTTGAAATGACGCCCTTATTGCCGTGGCGGCCCGCCATCTTATCGCCGACCGAAATCTTTCTCTTTTGGGCGACATATACCCTTACCAGCTTGTGCACGCCGGGGTTAAGCTCGTCCTTGTTGGCGCGAGTAAACACTTTTACATCCACTACGATGCCGCCCTCGCCGTGAGGCACTCTCAACGAAGTGTCCCTCACATCGCGGGCTTTTTTGCCGAAAATCGCCCTTAACAATCTTTCTTCGGGCGTGGGGTCGGTCTCGCCTTTGGGGGTTACCTTGCCCACCAATATATCGCCCGATCTAACCTCGGCGCCTACGCGGATGATACCGTTTTCGTCCAAATCTTTTAGGACATCCTCGCCCACGTTGGGGATGTCGCGGGTGATCTCCTCAGGCCCTAATTTTGTGTCCCGCGCTTCTAACTCGTATTCTTCTATATGAATAGATGTGAATATATCGTCTTCAACCAATTCTTCGCTAATCAAGATAGCGTCCTCAAAGTTATAGCCGCCCCAAGACATAAACGCCACCCTTACATTTTTGCCAAGTGCAAGCTCGGTATTGTCGGTGGAAGGCCCGTCCGCCAAAACGCTGCCCGCCGTTACTTTGTCGCCTTTGTAAACAATGGGTTTTTGGTTAATGCAAGTGCCCTGGTTGGACCTTTCAAACTTCTTGAGCTTATATATGTCTTTTTGTCCGTCGGGCGTCCTTACAATAATCTCGTCGGCCGAAACATATTCTACAACGCCGTCTCTTTGGGCTATGAGCATAACGCCGCTGTCATAAGCCACTTTGTATTCCATGCCCGTGCCTATCAAAGGCGTTTCCGTCCTTATAAGCGGAACAGCCTGGCGCTGCATATTAGACCCCATGAGCGCGCGGTTGGTGTCGTCGTTTTCCAAAAACGGAATAAGCGAAGTCGCGACCGAAACCAATTGACGAGGCGAGACGTCCATAAACTCTATTTTGTTGCGGTCTATCTCGGCTATCTCGTCCATATATCTTGCCATAACGCGCGGGCGGGCAAACCATTGGTTTTCATCCAGCGGCTCATTGGCCTGCGCGATTATAAAATTATCCTCGTCGTCGGCCGCAAGATAATGAATCTCGTCCGTTACCATCTTCTTTTTCTGGTCAACGCGCCTGTAAGGCGATTCTATAAAACCGTATTCGTTGATTCTAGCGTAAGTGCTGAGCGAGCTAATAAGGCCGATATTTTGGCCTTCGGGCGTTTCTATGGGACACAAACGCCCATAATGCGAATAGTGCACGTCTCTGACATCAAAGCTGGCCCTTTCCCTGTTAAGACCGCCCGGTCCAAGCGCCGATAGTTTTCTCTTGTGCGTAAGCTCGGCTATCGGGTTGGACTGGTCCATAAACTGGGATAGCTGGGACGAGCCAAAAAACTCTTTTATCGCGCTGGTCACCGGTCTAATATTAATCAAAGACTGCGGGGTTATTTCTTTGTTGTCTTGGGTTTGCATCCTTTCGCGGATAACCCGCTCCAGCCTTGCGATGCCTATGCGGAATTGGTTTTGCAGCAACTCGCCCACCGAACGAACGCGGCGGTTGCCCAAATGGTCAATGTTATCAATCGCGCCTATATTATGGTGCAAGCCTAAGGTATAGTTGATAGTCGCTATTATATCGTCCAAAAGAATATGCTTTGGACACAATCTATCGGCGTTTTCTTGTATAACTTGAAGCTTTTCTTTTTTGGTTTTGAGGCCTTTGGTCAAAGCTATAAGCGTGGGATAATGGACTTTTTCCAAAATACCCAACTCTTTGGGGTTGCATTGTATATAGGCCTCCAGATCAATAAAGTTATTGCCTATTACGGTAAATACTTTGCCATCCTCAGCCAGAACGCTTACTTCATTGATGCCTGAGTTTTGAATCTCTATGGCCGTTTCTTTGGTTATCACTTCGCCCTGAACGGCCAATACTTTGCCGTCCGGGGTTACGATGTCCGTAGCGGCTACGCGGCCTTTAATCCTTTGGAACAAATCCAGCTTTTTATTAAATTTGTATCTTCCCACGCGCGACAAATCATAACGCTTAGGGTCATAAAGCAAGTTAAACAAATAAATCCTAACGCTTTCGGCTATGACATTATCGCCTTGGCGCAGTCTTTTGTTAAGCTCAAGCAGCGCCTCGTCCGAAGTCAAGACGCTTGCGTCTTTCTTGGAAGAGTCTTTTTTGCAGGTGTTTTCTATAATTGGCTCGTTATGGAACACCTCTAGGATTTGTTCGGACGTGCCTATGCCTTCAAAGAAATACCTATGGCCGCTATTTAAAAACAGCTTTTCTAATTTTTCTTTGTCGTTTATGCCTCTGAAGAAGTCTTTTGAGCCGACCTTTTCATACAAATCAAACAATTGATCCCTAGTGATGCTAAGCGATTTTAGCAACACCGTGGCGGGAACTTTTCTGGTGCGGTCCACATGCACCCACAAAACGCCGTTGCCGTCTTCCTCAAACTCCAGCCAAGCGCCTCTTGTGGGGATAACGGTTGTGTTAAATATATCGTTGCCGGACTTGTCTTTGGAGCTGGCGCAATAAACACCGGGGCTGCGCACAAGCTGGCTTACGACCACTCTTTCGGCGCCATTAATAACAAACGAGCCTGAAGGAGTCATTATAGGAAAATCTCCCATAAAAACTTCCTGATCGATTATCTCGTCAATTTCTCTATTGATAAGGCGAACTTTGACTTTTAAGGGGCAAGCGTAAGTTGCGTCGCGGTCTTTGCATTCTTTCACTGAATATTTGGGCTCGCCTTCCAAAGAATAATCTAAGAAATGTAACTCAATCTTACCGGAAAAATCTACTATGGGAGAATAGTCATCCAAAACTTCCCGTATACCTTTTTCCAGAAAATTCTTATAAGATTTTTTCTGGACCTCAATCAAATATGGAACTTCAAGGACATCTTTGATCTTGGAAAAGCTATAACGCTCCCTGTTGCCAAATTTGACTTTTTTTACAGGAATTTTTACTTGCTCAGACATCAACTATCTCCTTTTTATGTAGAAAAAATTTTTTTCCAAAAACTATTGATATTTTGTAATATTTATAATATAATATGGGTAACATCTAACTACTTGAATGGTACTTTGGTTGTTTTTTGACCGAAAAAGCGACTAAAACACACAAAACTGAATAGTAACGCATTCTACTATGATATCATAGCATGTCAAGGGCTGTCAAGAGTTAGCATGCCCTTTTTTAATATGTTTTAAAATTTTTTGAGAAGTTTTGTTATTTTTGGAATATTTTTATAAAAAGCGTAGGGCGGTTTCTTGTCTTTTTTGGACCGTTTATTGAACAAATTAACCGCAAGTGATATAATAAATTACCTAAACATATAATAATTTTTTGGGGATTGAACTAATGGGAAAAAGTCAGGTAGAATCTTTTTTTTCGGCGTCTTTTGAGGAAAAATACGACGATTTGATATACGAAAAATCGGCAAGCTGCAGGGAAAGGGCTTTGGAAAATTGGGGGCTGGAATCTGTAAATATCGCTATGGACGCGTTAAGGGTGTTTGTGACGCCCTTTTGCCGCCAGCTTGGAGACGCGGGCCTTAAGATTAAATTCGCCAAAAATAATAAGCTCATGTCCAGCAACCATCAAGCGACGGTTATTTTGCTCGCCAATTACGAATTGTTTTTTTATAGGCTTACATATTCTTTGATATCGCCCATAAAAAGCGAGATTTCGGCGATATTTTCTTATGGCGATATAACCACTTTGATTTTAAGCGAGAGCGTGGCAAGATATTATTCGTTGGAAAACCCGCAAGAAGCGGTTTTCAGCCCGGAAAGAAAGTGCAGCCTTTGCGTAAAAGACGGCTCCAAATTTGATTTTTTTATTGACAACTCGCCTCAATCGTTCGACATGATACAGCATATTAGAAAAGAGATTTTCGCCAAAAAAAGCGTCTAAAGCAAGACGTTTGGGTTTTTTAACCAATTAATTTGACTATTGGTTGCTGGCAATATATAATTAATAATTATAAGATTTGCAAAATAATTATTAAGGAGTTTTTAATATAATGTCCAAAATTTATTATCAAGCCGATTGCAATATTAATGTCTTGAAAGATAAAACAGTCGCCATAATCGGATACGGCTCGCAAGGACATGCGCACGCTCTCAACCTGCGCGACAGCGGTATTAAGGTAATTGTCGGGCTTTACGAGGGCTCCAAGTCATGGAAAAAAGCCGAAGAACAAGGGCTTACCGTAATGACTACCGAGGACGCTTCCAAGGCGGCAGATGTTATTATGATTTTGGTAAACGACGAGCTGCAAGCTAAATTATACAAACAAAGCATTTTACCCAATCTAAAAAGCGGCAAGGCCCTTGCTTTCGCGCACGGGTTTAACATACATTTTAACCAAATAATTCCCCCCGAAGATGTGGATGTCTTTATGATAGCGCCCAAAGGCCCGGGACACACGGTCCGAAGCGAGTTTTTGGAAGGCAAAGGCGTTCCTTGCTTGGTCGCTATTCACCAAGACGCGACGGGCAAGGCTTTGGACATCGCTTTGGCCTACGCGGCGGGCATAGGCGGCGCGCGCGCGGGCGTGTTGGAAACCACTTTCAAAGACGAAACCGAAACCGACCTTTTTGGCGAGCAGGCGGTGCTTTGCGGCGGCGTTACCGCGCTGATGAAGGCGGGCTTTGAGGTGTTGGTGGAAGCCGGCTACGCGCCCGAGAACGCGTATTTTGAATGCGTCCACGAAATGAAGCTTATCGTTGACCTTATTTACAAGGGCGGATTTTCCATGATGCGCCATTCTATATCGGACACGGCCGAGTTTGGCGATTATGAAACAGGCAAGAGAATTATCACCGAAGAGACCAAAAACGAAATGAGAAAAATCTTGAAAGAAATACAAGACGGCACTTTCGCGGGCAAGTGGATAGCCGAAAACGCCAATAACAGAGCGCATTTTAACGCTTGCCGCAGGTTAGAAAAAGAACACATGCTGGAAGAAGTCGGCAGAAAACTTAGAAAGATGTATAGCTGGAGTAATGAAAAAGAATAAAATTAAAATACTGATAAATTTTTTTGGGGGTTTATGCTTGCAATAAGGCATAAGCCTTTTTTTATCATAGGATGTCGTAATAAAAATATATCGGAGATGTTGTCTTGACTTTGACTACAAAAAATTAAAGATTTTTGCGCGTTGGCATGTTTTAAAAAAGGCAAATCGCTAACCAGTCTTTATCGGCAAAATCTTGGCGTTAAAAAATTGTCAAACTTGTCTTAAATTACAAAATTAATCGGTTGGGCTTTTTCTTAATACTTTTACAATCCCTCGGACAAGACCATATCCCAATCGTCGCCAAAGTCAATTGCGGCGCCTTTTTTATCAGGCTTAATCAAAACAATTGTCCCTGTTCTGCCGTCTTTTAACTCTACTTCGTCATATTCGCCAAAACTAACCATAAGCCCTTGCCTATAAATCTTTTTTTCAAAAAACCGTCAAAAAAGCGAAGTTTAAACAATATTTTCGTGAGTTAATCTTATCTTTAAAAAAAGACATAAACCTCGTTTATGTCTTGGTGTCTTTTTCAATTATATCTTCTTTTGGTTTGGATTTTTTGCTGAATATTTTAAATGTAAACACCTCGTTAAGTCCCTCAAAGGTTTCCGCCAGCGCTTCCCAATTTTTGTTGCGGCTTCTAAGCCACGCCGCTATCTTGCGCCCGTATATCGCGGCAAGCGCCACTACAATAAACAGCGCGACAAAAAATATAACCCAAACCCACCATTGTATGTTTCCGCCGCCCATATACGCCGAGACCGAAGTGCCCGGAATCCGCGTCAAGCTGACAAGTATTAAAAACTGCTTAAATTTCATTTTGGTAAGCCCCGCGGCGTAGCACACCGCGTCGCCCGGGATAAAAGGAATGATCATAAACAAAATAAAAAGCAAGGAGTTTTTGCCTTCTAGCTTTTTTTCAATCTTTTCCATGGTTTCTGGCTTGGCGATTTGATAGACAAGCGGCCGCCCAAACGCGCGCGACAGCCCAAAAGCCGCCAAACTGCCCAAAATCGTGCCAATAAGCGAAAGCCCGATGCTTGCCCATGTGCCGTATAGATATCCGCCGGCAATGGCGAC
>JAAZDJ010000053.1 GCA_012512255.1 Clostridiales bacterium
ACCCCAAACCCCCTCATCATATAATCATCAATCCACGCTTGTACCTTTTTTATACGACGCCTTATAGGGTTGAAAAAAATAGCGATTTGGTATATAATCAGTATATATTTTAGGAGGAAGTTATGAAGCATATAAAAATTATAGCCGTTAACACAATTGACAGATCCAAAGACACGGGCTGCGGCGAATGCCAAGCAAGCTGCCAATCAGCGTGCAAAACCAGCTGCACGGTAGGCAATCAAACCTGCGAAAAGAAAGCAACCCGTAATCCCAAAATTAAGGTTAGCGTGGGATAACCGGTAAAAAAAGCGTTATTTAATGAAAAAATAAAAAAAACAATGCAGTATTAAAATACTGCATATTTTTGTTTTATTATGGTCCATACGTTTAAGTGTTTAGATAATTATTTTTTGCTTGACAGCGAAAGCGGAAGCGTGTTTTTGATAGACCGCCCCGCGCATATAGCGTGCAAAATTATGACGGGCGAGCTTATCCCCCAAAAGCCGCTGGAAAAAGAAATCCAAGAAGCCCTAGACGAGCTTAACGCCCTAAAAGAACAAGGCGTTATATTTTGCGAGCCCGAAAAGCCGAGCGATATCGCATACAACGGCGAAATCAAGTCAATGTGCCTAAACATCAGCCACAGGTGCAATTTGCGCTGTAAGTATTGCTTCGCCCAAGAAGGCTCATACGGCGGAAAAGCTACGGATATGAGCGCCGAGATCGCGCGTTTGGCGGTTGACTTTTTGATAAAGCATAGCGGCTCAAGGCGGAACTTGGAAGCGGACTTTTTTGGCGGCGAGCCTTTGCTTAACTACGAAGTCATTAAAGACACGGTCCGATACGCCCGCGCCCAAGCCCAAAAAGCCCAAAAATCTTTTCGTTTTACCATTACGACCAACGGGACAATACACGACGAAGAACAATTAAAATTTATCAACGACAATATGTCCAATGTCGTAATCAGCATAGACGGCAGGGAAGATACGCATAATTTTAACAGGAAATTTGGCGGCGGACAGGGAAGTTATCAAAAAGCGCTTAAATTCGCGCAAGAGTTTAGGCGCGTAAGGGGCGGGGGCGAATATTATATCCGCGGGACATTTACATCCCGTAATTTAGACTTTGCGGCCGATGTTTTGTCTATTAACGATTGCGGCTTTGACCAAATATCCATAGAGCCCGTAGTCTTGCCCCAAGAACATCCCTTGGCGATACGCCAAGAACATATAGAAAAAATCAGCCAAGAATACGAAAAACTGGCCCGAGAATACCTAAAACGCCGACAAAGCGACAAATGGTTTAATTTTTTTCATTTTATGATCGATTTTGAGGGCGGGCCTTGCGAGAAAAAAAGGACAAGCGCCTGCGGCGCTGGCAACCAATACATAGCCGTGGCGCCCGACGGGCTTATTTACCCTTGCCACCAGTTTGTGGGCAACCCAGACTTTGTCTTGGGCGATTTAAAAACTTGGGACAGGACCCAAAGCCTGCCCCTAAACCAAGACATAAGGCGCAATTTTCAAGCCTGCAATATACACGCCAAGCCCAAATGCCGAGACTGTTTCGCCAAGTATTATTGTTCGGGCGGTTGCGCCGCCAACAACCACAATTACAACGGCGACATCAACGAGCCGCTTGATATAATGTGCCGGATAACAAAAAAGCGCATAGAATGCGCGATAGCGGTCAATATATTGGAAAGAGTTCAAACAATTGATTGACTAATAAAATATAAAAACTTATAATTAATTAGTGCGAGATTAATGTAAGGGAGAAATCATGCAGAAGCATAAAAAACGCGCAATAATCAAACTGGTATTGGCTTCGTTAATCGTTGCCACCGCGTTGTTTTTTGCGCTGGTTCCGTTTGATGTTCCGTTTACCAATTACAGATACACCTCTTTTGCGGGCGGCATTAAACTGGGAATAGACTTAAAAGGCGGCATTTACGCCGTTTACGATATCGCGGACGACGAACAAGACCGCACCAATCTGGACGCGCGCTTGGACGGCACGGTCACTCGCTTGCACAACATGATAACGGGCAAAGGCTATATGGAAGCCACCGTCAGCCGCGAGGGCGATACGCGCATCCGCGTGGAAGTCCCCGATTTGGAAAACCCCAAAGAATTGTTTGAAATAATCGGCGAGCCCGCCACATTGGAGTTTAGGATAGACAGCGAAACCGTTTTGACGGGCGATACGGTCAAAGACGCTTACGCGGCATACACCAACGAGCACGGCTATGTCGTCCAGCTTATCTTTGATTCCGTAGGGACCAAAAAATTTGGCGAAATAACCCAAAACAATATTGGCAAGGCTATGGAGATAGTGGTTAACGGACAAACCATATCCAGCCCTTCCATCCAAACCGCCATAACCAATGGCAAACCGATAATAACGGGCAATTTTACCTACGAATCGGCTGATAGATTGGCAAACCAAATCGTATCGGGCGCGTTTGATGTAAAGCTAGCTTTGATCGAATCCAGCATAGTAAGCCCGACCCTAGGCGTTAACGCGCTTAACACCAGTCTTATAGCTGGCGGAATAGGATTAATCGGCATTCTTATTTTCTTGTGCGTTTTATATAGGGCGATGGGCGCTATGAGCTCAATATCGCTTTTGTTGTTTGTGTCTTTATATTTATTTTTCTTATGGGCGTTGCCGTGGGTGCAGTTAACATTGCCCGGCATCGCTGGCATTATCCTAAGCATAGGCATGGCGGTTGACGCCAATATAATTATATTTGAAAGAATCAAAGACGAATATAAATTAGGAAAATCAATCAACGCCTCGGTTATCGGGGGGTTTAGAAGGTCTTTGAGCGCTATAATTGACGCCAATGTCACCACTGTAATCGCCGCAATACTTCTTATCGCCATAGGCTCAGGGTCGGTAAGAGGCTTCGGCATTACCTGGCTGATAGGCGTAATTATTTCAATGTTCTGTTCTTTGGTAATCACCAGAGCGTTATTAAAGAACATGCTAAGAATAAACAAAAACAATCCCGCGTTATATAACCTAAAAAGAGAAGACGATGTTGTTGAAATCCCCGACGAAGACATTGACGCAGAAGATTCGCGCCGCGGTTTCTTCCCGTTTGGCAAAAAAAAGAACCGCAATAAACAGCCCGGGGGTGCGCAAGTATGAAACAAAAGCTATTTAAAAGAGATTGGAAAATAGTAGATAAGTGGAAATATTATTTCATAGCGTCCGGCATAATTATCCTTCTGGGCATAGTTTTACTTTGCATTCCCAAAATTGGCCTTAACCTCGGCATTGACTTTGAGGGCGGCTATTCAATGGAGATCAAATACGGCCCGGCCTTGACTAAGGAAAACTTCAGCGAAAAGCTCGCCGAGGTCAACGAGGTCGTAACCAACTTGACCGACAGCGAGGGCAACAAATACAACCTAGAAATAGCAAGGGCGCAAATGCAAGGCGAAGCCGAGGGCGCTTCTATCCTTATCAGGTTTAAGGCGATCGGCGACGAGCAATATATGGAGCAGGTAACCCAAGACCTCAAAAAAGCGCTTATAGAACGGCTTACCGATGTGGAAGACCCTTATGTGGGCAATGTAATGGATTCGTCCACAATCTCTCAAACGGTAAGCTCAGAGCTACTGTTTGCAGCGCTTGCCGCGGTATATTTGGGGCTATTATTAATGCTGGTCTATATCACCATAAGATTTGAGCTAAAGAGCGGTCTTGGGGCGGTGGTCGCGCTGTTCCACGATGTCTTAATAGTCGTGGCGTTTATGGTGTTTTCTAGGATAGAAGTCAACTCTACATTTATAGCGGCGATAATTACCTTGATAGGATACTCAATTAACAATACCGTCGTTATCTTTGACAGGATTAGGGAAAACCTAAAAAATCCCGCCAACGCGGATTTGTCCAGCGCGCAAATCGCCAACAAATCAATCAAAGAATCTTTCTGGCGTACGTTTAACTCGTCATTGACCACGCTGTTTACGATAACTTTACTGGCGATTATAGGCGTGCCGGCTATTAGGGAGTTCGCGTTGCCGATAATAGTAGGACTGCTTTCGGGCTTGTATTCCTCGTTGTGCTTAGCGCCTTCGGTATGGGCATTACTAAACAAGCCAAAGGCCAAAAAAGAGCAAGCCAAAACGACTGAGGCGGCCCCGCAAGCCTAAACTTCCCTAAAATATACAGCGTCGCGAATACGCGGCGCTTTTTTATTATCTTTACAAATGCATATATTCGGCGTATAATTGTATATAAAAAAAGAGCGGAATATTTGATGAATACGATTTTTAAAAAGCGGGAAAGCCGTCCCGTTAGCGTTTCGTGCGATAATTTTGAGCTGTCGGATATTGTTTTAAAGATTATAACGGCAAGGGGCTACCAAACCGAAGCCCAAATCAAAAAATTCCTATATCCGTCCGAGGAAGACTTATACGACCCTTTTTTGTTGCGGGGTATGCGCCAGTTAACCCAAAGGCTGTATAGCGCCATGAAAACCAGCGAAACGGTCGTGATTTATGGCGATTACGACGTGGACGGTATTTGCGCGGCGGCGATCTTGAGCGATTATTTGGCGCAAAACGGCGTCAATGTTTATCCATACATTCCCGACCGCAATAACGACGGCTACGGCCTAAACGAAGACACCCTGTCCAAAATAATAGAAGATTGCGCGCCCGATTTGATAATAAGCTGCGACTGCGGCATTTCGGCGCATAGGGAAGTTGAGATGGCGCTTGACTTGGGCGTGGACATTGCGGTTACCGACCACCATGAAGCGCCCCAAGAACTGCCCCAATGCGTAATAATCAATCCAAAACTAAAAGGTCAAGACTATCCTTTTGATATGCTGTGCGGCGCGGGCGTCGCGCTAAAAGTCGTTCAAGCTTTGGGCGGCTTAAAGGCGGCTTCCAAATACTACGACTTATGCGCGCTTGCCACGGTCGCCGACCTTGTCCCGCTTACCGACGAAAACCGAAGCCTTGTCGTTTTGGGGCTTAAAAAAATCAATTCAGACCAAGTCAATATCGGGCTAAAGATGCTTTGTCAATATTTGGGCCTAAATAGCGGCATTACCTCGTCCGATTTGGCGTATAAAATTTCGCCGCGCATCAACGCCGCGGGCAGAATGGGCGACGCGTATCGGGCGTTTGAACTGCTCACCCTAAAAGACAAGGCCAAGCTAATGGATATAATCAAAGACATCAGCCTTGACAACCAAAAACGGCGCGATATTTGCGACGAATTGCGCTCGGAAGCGCTTGACTTGATAAGCGGGATAGACCTAATCAATCAATACGCCATAATACTGCACAACTCGCAATGGGAAAAAGGCCTAACCAGCATTATAGCCGCCCAGCTTAGCCACGAATACCGCAGGCCTTGCTTTTTGCTGACCGATACGGGCGAATGCTATAAGGGCTCGGCACGCAGCATTGAAGGCATTAATCTTTATGAAGCGCTAAGCAGCGTGTCCGATATTATGATTGATTACGGCGGGCACGCCCAAGCCGCAGGGTTTACTATCAGGAAAGACAAATTAAACGAGTTCAAAACAAGAGTCCAAAATTACATAAAACAACAATATGAAAAAAAGCTGTTCTTGCCTTACAGCGTGTATGACCTGGAAATTGAGGAAAGCCAAATAACATTGGATCTGATTAAAGAATTGGAAATGCTGGAGCCCTACGGCTTTGGCAATCCGCGCCCCATATTCAAGCTAAAGACATCGTCCTTGTCCGCGGAGTTTATGAAAAACAGATGCGAACATCTTTTGGCGCAGACGCCGGACGAAAACACCATAGTATGTTTTGGCTACGGCAAGTTTATAGAGCTTATGAATGTCAGCGCGGACTTTGAATTGGGCGTGGAGCTTTCTATCAACAAATTCCGCGACAAAGAATACCCTAATATAACGCTAAAAGACATTAATTTTAGCCATATTAACGCCATAGACGACGAAGACAAAATACACGCCCAAGCATTGAAATTGTTAATGTATAATAGTAACCAAGCCCCAAAATATGATATAATCAAAGAAGACGATCTTTTGCAGATAATAGACTATGACAGGCTGTATGGCACGTTGCTTTTGAGCTATGACTTTGATTCATACAAAAGCGCGATAAAAAAAGGCGTCATATCGGAATATTTTGTTCATAACTATATCTATTCCACGACGCCTAACAACTACAACCGCATAACTTTGGGAAGCGATTTTGACATAGACTTTGGCGGCTTTGACAGGATAATCTTTTTGGAGCGTCCCTTAAAAGACGGCGTAATATCGCATATCAACCAAATGAGCAAGGCCCAAGTCTATGTCATAGACAGGCCCTACGACCCCGAGATTATAAGGGGGCTTTGCACGAAGCGGGCAAGCTTTGTCCGGGCCTATGCCATACTCCAAAGATGCGACCAGCTGCAAGACAATTTCTTTACAAGTTTTTACGGCTATGTAAAAGACGGAATAATAAGCTACAAACAGCTGATGTTTTGCTTGCTGGTGTTTATGGAGCTTGGCCTGTTAAAGGTTGATTGGCAAGACTTCTGTATCCATGCCGACAAAACCAAAAAAGTAAATTTAGACGATTCTACGATATTAAATTACATAAAAGAGCAGGTGGATAATTGATAGAAACACAAAAGGCAAGCGCCAAGGAAGAAATAATATCTAAAATAAGACATTATTATCCGGGCGATAGCAAGCTGCTGGAGCATGCCTTATCTTTTGCCGAAGAGGCGCACAAAGGACAAAAAAGGGAATCGGGCGAGCCCTTTTTCACCCACCCTATTGGCGTGGCCGATATTTTGATTGATTTGGGCATGGATGTCGCCACGATTTGCGCCGCCCTGCTTCACGACATCTTGGAAGACACCGCCGTTACCGAAGAACAACTGAAAAAAAACTTTGGCGAAGAAGTTTGCGAATTGGTTAAAGGCGTAACCAAACTGGACAAAATCGTCTTTAAGTCCAAAGAGGAAGAGCAAGCCGAAAATTTCCGCAAGATGTTTTTCGCCATGGCCAAAGATGTAAGGGTGATTTTGATTAAGCTGGCCGACAGGCTTCACAACCTAAGGACCATAACGCCCTTGCCTTTTGACCGCCAAAACGCCATCGCCAAAGAAACGCTGGAAATTTACGCGCCGCTTGCGAGCAGGCTGGGCCTTTCCTATATAAAGTGCGAGTTGGAAGACTTGTCTTTAAAGGTAACCCAAAGGGAAGTTTACGAAGAGTTAGTCAAGGAAGTGAGTTTAAGGCGCGCCGAGCGGCAAGAAATGGTCAACAAGATAATAAAACAGTTGGTGGAAATACTCAACGAACTCAATATAGCGGGCGAAGTTAGCGGCAGGCCCAAGCATTTTTATAGCATTTACCGCAAGATGAAAACCCAAAACAAGACCTTTGACCAGATTTATGACCTAACCGCGCTAAGGGTGATAGTCAACACTGTCAGCGATTGCTATGAGGTTTTGGGCAAAATCCATTCTTATTGGAAGCCCGTTCCGGGCAGGTTTAAGGATTATATAGCCGTTCCCAAGCCCAACAACTACCAGTCCTTGCACACTACGGTTATGACCAACTACGGCTCGCCGTTTGAGATCCAAATACGGACTTTTGAGATGCACAAGATAGCCGAATACGGCGTCGCGGCGCATTGGAAATACAAAGAAAACCGCGGCGACTCAAACGACCTGGACAAAAAAATAAGCTGGCTTCGGGAAGTTATGGACATGCAGAGCGAGCTGGGCAGCTCAAAAGAGTTTTTGGAGTCCGTCAAGGTGGACTTATACAGCGGGCAGGTGTTTGTATTTACGCCCAAGAGCGACGTAATAATCTTGCCCGAGGGCTCTACGCCCATTGACTTTGCCTATAATGTCCATACCGATATAGGCAACAGGTGCGTAAGCGCCAAAGTCAACGGCAAGATAGTGCCCCTTACCACGCATTTGCAAACGGGCGACATTGTGGAAATCATAACCAGCGCCAACTCCAAAGGCCCGTCAAGGGACTGGCTCAAGATTGTCAAGACCTCGGCAGCCAAAGCCAAGATCCGTTCTTTCTTCAAAAAGCAGATGAAGGAAGAAAACATTAAACTTGGCAAGGATATTCTGGAAAACGAACTCAAAAGGCGCGGGTTTGCCGCCACGCAATTATTCAAAGCGCCGTGGCTTGAGTCCGTGATGCAAAGGCTGTCTTTGACTTCCATTGACGATATGTACGCGGCGATAGGCTATGGCGGCATTACCTCAAGTCAGGTAATCGTCAAGCTGATTGACTTTTACAAAAAAGAACAAATCACCCGTTCGCGCGAGTTTAAGGTCAGCCCGGACACTATGGACGCCAAAGACGCCGTCGTGGTGCGCGGTCAAAAGGACTTGCTGGTGCGCATGGCGAAATGCTGCACGCCCGTTCCGGGCGACAAAATTATAGGCTTTATCTCAAGGGGCAGGGGCATTGTCGTCCACCGCGATAGCTGTCCCAACATCAAAGCCATGGAGCAAGAACGCCTTATAGAAGTGGACTGGGCGCAAGCCGAATCCAAATTTAACGCCAATGTCCAAATCATTGCGACTGATCACGAGGGCTTGCTGGCAAAGGTTTCCAATGTCTTTGCCGAGCAAAAACTGTCCATAGGCGCGCTGAACGCCCGAATTTCCAAAGCCGGCAAAGCCATAATGAATGTGACCGTCAGGGTCCAAAAAATATCTGACCTTGACGTGCTGTTTAACAAATTGAAACAGCTAGAAGAAGTCAACGAGGTAAGGCGGATAACCAATTAACATAAAATGCGCTTGTTTTTTTAAAAGGCGATATATAAGGAAACCCTATGCAAGTTAAGACCTTGGTAACCGATATTTTTGGCAGTAATTTTTATATTGTCAGCCAAAACAACGCGGCAATAATGATTGACCCCTCAGGGTCGTCCAAAATCCACCAAAAAGCTCAAGATTATTTAAAGGCCAATAATCTTCAACTAAAAGGCGTTTTGCTCACGCACGGGCATTTTGACCATATCGCGTTGGGGCATCTTTTTCAGGGCAAAGCGCCTATTTATATACACAAAGACGACAGCCCCATGCTATACAGCGACAAAAACTACGGCAAGCTGTTCGGCTATGTTATTAAGCCTTTTGAGGCCGATAATTTGCTGGACGGCGGGGAAGAGCTAACTTTTGGCGGTATAAAAGTCCAAGTAATACACACCCCCGGCCATACGCAAGGCTCGGTATGCTATGTCATTGATAATTGTATCTTCTCGGGCGACACCCTATTTAAAGAAAGCATAGGCCGAACGGACTTAGCGGGCGGCAATTACAACCAGATTATCCAATCAATCAACAAGCTCTTTAACCTAAAAGGCGATTACACGGTATATTCGGGGCATGGCGAGCCTACAACTTTGAGATACGAGCAAGAAAACAACCCTTATGTATAATATCAATATTCCTTTTTTATTGCCCGAAAACGAGGATATAATAAGACTATTTTTTAAAGAATACCGCCGCGGCGAGCGGTCCGATATTTTTATTGACCAAAACATATCTTTTGAAGGCCAAAAAGTCATAAGCCTTGTCAAAACCAACCTAGGCGGCGAGCCTTTGGAATTTTTGGATAGCCAGCGATTTTTATACCCAAAAGGCTCTTTAGAATATTCCAAATATCTCAAAAGATTTGCCAAACATAGTTTATACAAAGTTTTAAAACAACTAACCGGCCAAGCTATGCCTTGGGGCAGCCTTACGGGCATCCGTCCCACAAGGCTTGCTTATGAGCTTATAGAACAAAATATCCCGATCGAACAAATAGCGCCCGCGCTCAAGCAAACTTTTGACATTTCAGCCCAAAAACTAGAACTCCTTATGCGGATAATACAAGCTCAAAAGGGCATATACACAAAAGATGCGCGCGCCGTTAATCTATATGTCAATATACCCGTATGCGCCACAAGATGCAGTTATTGTTCTTTTATTTCTTCCCAAATAGATAAATGCGGGCATCTATTGGACACATATTGCAAACTATTAAGCCAAGAAATCAAATTCAGCCTTGACATAATAAAATCCCAAAACCAGTATGTCCGAACGGTCTATGTGGGCGGCGGCACGCCCACGGCGATCGCCGCAGACCAGCTTGACGCTATCTTATCAGAGCTGCCCAAAGACGCCTTGGAATTTACCGTGGAAGCGGGCAGGCCGGACAGCGTTACCAAAGAAAAACTGGATTTGTTAAAAGCCCAAAATGTAACCCGAATCAGCATTAACCCCCAAACATTCAACCAAGATGTTTTGGATACGATAGGGCGCGGGCACACGGTCCAAGATATTTTTAGGGCGTACGAGCTAGCAAGGCAAAACTATGATTTTATAATCAATATGGACTTAATAGCGGGGCTTCCCAATGACGCCTACGGCAGCTTTTGCCAGTCAATCCAAAAAACTTTGCAGCTTGCCCCCGATAACATAACCGTTCATACCCTTAGCCTAAAAAGCGGAGCGAGGCTAAAACAGCAGCAAATAAAATATTTTGGCGATATAGCCCAAATGGTAGATTACGCCTATCAAGAAATAACTTCCCAAGGCTATATCCCTTATTACCTTTACCGCCAAAAAAACACGCTCGGCAATCTAGAAAACACAGGCTACTGCAAGCCCGATACCCAATGTATTAATAATATAGACACTATGGAAGAGAGTGTCTCGGTCGTGGCTTGCGGCGCGGGAGCTATCAGCAAGCGGGTGTTAGGCGGCGGCAGGATTGAGCGCAGCGCCAATGTCAAAAACATAGAGGATTATATCGGCCGTTTTGACGAAATGCTAAAAAGGCGCAAAAAGCTCTTTTTGGCCAAAAACAATAAATTATAATGTCAATCAATTGGCATAATATAATCAAATAATTTTATTTTACATCTTATTGCTCGTATGATATACTAAGACAGATACCTAAAACTTGGTTTAGCGGCTACTCCTCGCTTGACTAGGTTTTTGGCTTATTTTATTATCCGTAGGAGGTTAAAAAATGGATAAGAAAACCAAACAAGAAATCATCTCTAAGTTTGCCCGCAAGGAAGGCGACACGGGCTCGCCCGAAGTTCAAATCGCTTTATTGACTTACAGGATTAACCATCTCAACGAGCATCTAAATATCCACAAAAAAGACCATCATTCAAGACGCGGTCTTTTGCAGCTAGTCGGCACAAGAAGGCAACTTCTCAATTATCTCAAAAGAGTTGATATCAACCGTTACAGAGATATTATAGAAAAATTAGATATACGAAAATAATATTTTTTTAATAAGGGCGGGTTGTCGCCCTTATTATTTGGAGGATTAACAACAGAATATGGAACTAGGACATGTTTTTAAGACGCAGATAGGCGGCAGGGAAGTCATAGTGGAGATAGGCAAATACGCCGAACTCTCCAACGGCTCGTGTCTAATTAGATGCGGCGACACCGTTGTTTTGACCAATGTGACGATGTCCCCTGAGCCCCGAGAAGGAATAGATTTTTTCCCGTTAGGCGTTGATTTTGAGGAAAAAATGTATGCCGTGGGCAAAATCCCCGGCGGTTTTAGGAAGCGCGAAGGCCGCGCGAGCGACAAAGCGATTTTGACCAGCAGGCTTATAGATAGGCCCATAAGACCGCTTTTTCCGCAAGGTTTTTTCAACGATGTGGCGGTGGTTTGCACCGCGTTATCGGTAGACACCAATATCCCTCCCGAAGTTTTCGCCATGATTGGCTCTTCAATCGCCCTGTCAATCTCGGACATACCGTTTTTGGGCCCGACAGGCTCGGTCGTGGTAGGATATGTTGACGGGCAATATGTCATTAATCCCGACAGCGTGCAGCGCGCAAAGTCCGCTATGCATGTTTATGTGAGTGGCACAAAAGACGCGATTATGATGGTTGAGGCGGGCGCTTATGAAGTAAGCGAACAGATAATACTGGAAGGTATTTTATTCGCCCATGAGGAAATCAAAAAGATAGTGGACTTTATAGAGGAAATAGCCAAGGCCGTGGGCAAGCCCAAAAAAGAAGTCCAGTATTACACAATCCCCGACGAGATTGACCAAGCCGTAAGGGAATACGCAGACAAACTTTTGGACGAGGCGCTGGACACCTTTGACAGAGCTACAAGACAAGAAAACCAAGAGCGCGTCCAAGAACAAGTTTTGGAGCATTTCCAAGAAATTTTCCCCGACAAAGCCCGCGAAATAAGCGATGTTTTGTATAATATGACCAAAGAAAAGGTCAGGGCCAAGATTTTGGAAAAAGGCGTCAGACCCGACGGCCGCAAATTAGACGAAATCAGACCTATTTGGTGCGAAACTTCCGTTTTGCCGCGCGTGCACGGCAGCGCCGTATTCACGCGGGGCCAAACCCAAGCGCTGTCCACCGCGACATTGGGCACAATAAGCGATGTCCAAAGGCTGGAAGGGCTGGACGAAGAGAGCTTCAAAAGATATATGCACCATTATAATTTCCCCCCTTATTGCACTGGCGAAGCCAAGCCTTTGCGCGGTCCTAGCCGAAGGGAGATAGGGCATGGCGCTTTGGCCGAGCGCGCGCTGGAAGCTGTGTTGCCGCCAGAATCCGAGTTTCCCTACGCGATCCGCACGGTAAGCGAAATATTAAGTTCCAATGGCTCTACGTCTCAAGCAAGCGTTTGCGGCTCGTGTCTTGCCTTGATGGACGCCGGTGTGCCGATTAAAGCGCCCGTCGCTGGTATCGCTATGGGCCTTATCAAAGACGAGCAAAGCGGCAAAGTCGCCATATTGTCGGACATTCAAGGCATAGAAGACTTTTTGGGGGATATGGACTTTAAGGTCGCCGGAACGGCCAAGGGCATTACGGCTATCCAAATGGACATAAAAATCAAAGGAATAGACAAAGAAATTTTACAAGCCGCCCTAGAACAAGCAAGGGTGGGCAGGCTTCATATACTGGACAAAATGCTTGAAGTATTGCCCGCGCCCCGGCCAGAATTGTCCAAATACGCGCCCAAGATTATTTACTTTGAAATCTCGCCCGACAAGATTGGCGATGTAATCGGCAAAGGCGGCAAGGTAATCAACAAAATTATAGAAGAAACAGGCGTCAAGATTGACATAATGGAAGACGGCAAGGTTATGATTGCCTCTACTGAAATAGATCTGGCCGAACTAGCCAAAAACAAGGTCTTGGCCATTACGGTAGAGCCCGAAGTTGGCTTCCAGTATCAATGCCATATTAACCGCATCTTGGAATTTGGCGCTATCGCCGAAATAGCCCCCGGCAAGGAAGGCTTGATTCACATAAGCAAGCTGGCGCCCCACCGCGTCAGAAAGGTTACCGATGTGGTTAATTTGGGCGACGAAGTCATAGTGGAAGTCATCAAGATAGACCATGATAAAGGCAGGATTGACTTGAAACTGGTAAAAAAACTTGCGAAATAGTATTAGCGTCTTTTAGCCGCCAAAAAATTATTGGCGGATATTAATAAAATTTGTAAAATTATTTTTGGAAATTTAAGGAAAAAAATACAAAAGGAAGGAGTTCACATGGCACATAAGTATGTTTATCTTTTCAAAGAAGGCGACGGCACAATGAGAGAACTTTTGGGCGGCAAGGGCGCCAACTTGGCGGAAATGACCAAACTAGGCCTGCCCGTTCCTCAAGGTTTTACGGTAACCACCGAAGCATGCACCAGATATTATGAAGACGGCAAGAAAATAGCCGACGAAATCAAAGACCAGATTTTTGCCGCTTTGGAAGAACTAGAAAAAATAGAAGGCAAAAAGTTTGGCGATGTCAACAATCCTTTGCTGGTTTCGGTAAGAAGCGGCGCACGCGCTTCCATGCCGGGCATGATGGATACAATCCTAAACCTCGGTCTTAACGATCAGACGGTTTTGGGGCTTGCCAAATTAACCAATAACGAAAGATTCGCTTACGACTCATACCGCAGGTTTATCCAAATGTTCTCCGATGTCGTTATGGAGCAAGAAAAATCCAAGTATGAGCGCATTTTGGACGAAATAAAAGAGAAAAAAGGCTGCAAGCAAGACATAGAGCTTACCGCAGAAGACTTAAAAGAAATAGTTGACTTGTTCAAAAAGCTATATAAAGAAGGCGTAGGCGAAGACTTCCCCCAAGACCCCGCCGCGCAGCTTATGGAAGCCGTAAAAGCGGTATTCAGGTCTTGGGAAAACCCCAGAGCAATCGTATATCGCCGCATGAACGATATCCCTAGTTCGTGGGGAACGGCTGTCAATGTTCAAACAATGGTGTTTGGCAACATGGGCGAAGACAGCGGCACGGGCGTGGCGTTCACGCGCAATCCTTCCACCGGCGAAAACAAGCTTTACGGCGAGTATCTTATGAACGCCCAAGGCGAAGACGTGGTCGCGGGCATCCGCACGCCCAACCCTATTGACGTTTTGGAACAACAAAATCCCGAAATATACAACCAATTTGCCGAAATAGCCGAAAAACTAGAAAAACACTACAAAGACATGCAAGATATGGAGTTTACCATAGAGCGCGGCAAACTTTATATGCTTCAGACCCGCAACGGCAAAAGAACGGCCAAAGCCGCTTTGAAAATCGCGGTTGACCTTGTTAAGGAAGGCCTAATTACCGAAAAAGAAGCGCTTTTGAAGATAGACCCCAAACAACTAGACTCTTTATTGCATCCCCAGTTTGAAGCCAGCGCTTTGAAAAAAGCCAAACCTATAGCCAAAGGCCTTCCCGCTTCTCCCGGCGCGGCAAGCGGCGCTGTGGTGTTTACGGCGGAGGCCGCGGTAGAATGGAAAAACGCGGGCAAGGATGTTGTTTTGGTAAGAATGGAAACCAGCCCGGAAGATATAGAAGGCATGTATGCTTCGCAAGGAATATTAACCGCACGCGGCGGCATGACTTCGCACGCGGCGGTCGTGGCTCGCGGCATGGGCACTTGTTGCGTGGCGGGCTGCGGCGAAATTAAGATAGACGAGGAGAAAAAGATATTCACGGTAAACGGCCTAGTGTTCAAAGAAGGCGACCCTATATCTTTGGACGGAAGCACGGGTTATGTTTATGGCGAAGCCATACCTACCGAGCCCGCTTCGGTTACAGGCGACTTTGCCACAATAATGGAATGGGCGGACAAATACCGCGCCCTAGAAGTCCGCGCCAACGCGGATTCGCCCGCGGACGCGGCGCAGGCCGTTAAGTTTGGCGCTCAAGGCATCGGGCTTGCGCGCACGGAGCACATGTTCTTTGAAGCCGACCGCATACCAGCGATGCGCGAGATGATTGTCGCCAAGACCGAACAGGCCCGAAAGAAAGCGCTCGCCAAATTATTGCCTATGCAAAAGAACGACTTCAAGGGCATATTTGAGGCGCTGCAAGGCCGGCCCGCTACAATCAGGTTTTTAGACCCGCCGTTGCACGAGTTCGTGCCCGCGGACGAGGATGACATCAAAGATTTGGCCAAAGAAATGGGCCTTGAATATGAAGAACTAAAAGCCACGATCGAATCTTTGCGCGAGTTTAACCCTATGCTTGGCCATAGAGGCTGCCGTTTGAGCATAACTTATCCCGAAATAGCCGAAATGCAGACAAGGGCGATTATTGAGGCGGCCTTGGAAGTCAAGAAAGAAAAAGGCCTTGACGTAGTGCCTGAAATAATGATTCCTCTTGTTGGCGATATAAAAGAGCTTGAGTTTGTGAAATCAATAGTAGTCAAGACGGCGGACGAAATTATCGCGCAAAGCGGCACAGATCTTAAATACCTTGTAGGCACAATGATAGAAGTTCCTCGCGCCGCCCTAACAGCCGATAAGATAGCCAAGAGCGCGGAGTTCTTCTCGTTTGGCACAAACGACCTAACGCAGATGACCTACGGCTTTAGCAGGGACGACGCGGGCAAGTTCTTGGACGACTATTACGCCAAACAAATTTTTGAGTTTGACCCGTTCGCGAGAATTGACCTAGAAGGCGTAGGCCAGCTTGTCAAGCTTGCGGTTGAAAAAGGCAAGGCCGCCCGTCCTAACATCAAGCTAGGAATTTGCGGCGAACACGGCGGCGACCCTTCAACCATAGAGTTTTGCCATAATGTCGGATTGACTTATGTGTCATGCTCGCCTTTCAGGGTGCCTATCGCGCGTTTGGCGGCGGCCCAAGCCAATATAAAAAACCCTAGAAACTAATAAATAAAATTATTACAAAGCCCTGTTATATATAACAGGGCTTTTTGGTAATCATAAACTTTTGCTGGACAAGTATTTTTGCTTGATACTATCAATATATAACATATTAAGGAAAAATGCGGGAAAAAAGAAATCGGATATTTTCCAGATAATATCTATTTTCTATCATGCGTTGGCCTTAATCGTATTGATAATATTAATTGTATTGGCCAATAAAAACATTATCCACTCATCCACGGATTATATATTTATCATAGCTGCATTCAGCGTTTATGTCTTTTGCTCGTTGGTTATTTTATCGTAAGATATTGCAAAAGCAAAAAGCAAAATAATAACCAATAAAAAAATTTCAGATAAGATTTTTTAAAAAATAAAGGCCCATTTTCAAAAAACGGGCCTTTTTGTTTTATCGGCTTATATCGCCTGACAAAATCATTCCAATCCATTTGGATTCTTTTTTTGCCAGTTCCAGCTGTCTTGGCACATCTTCACTAAGTCGCGCTTGGCTTCCCAGCCCAATTCTTGCTTGGCTAGGCTAGGGTCGGCGAAACTTGCCGCTATATCGCCGGGTCGTCGGGGCGCGAACTCATAGGGTATGGGTCTGCCCACCACCTCGGAGAAAGCGTTAATAATTTCTAGCACGCTATAGCCTCGGCCTGTGCCTAAGTTATAAATAACCACGCCAGGATTGGTTTTTAGTTTTTTCAAAGCGGCGATATGCCCAAGCGCCAAGTCAACCACATGTATATAATCCCTCACGCCCGTGCCGTCGCGGGTGGGATAATCATTGCCAAAGACGCGGACTTTTTCCAGCCGCCCTACCGCGACTTGAGTTATATAGGGCACGAGGTTGTTGGGGATGCCGTTGGGGTCTTCGCCTATAAGCCCGCTTTCATGCGCGCCTATCGGGTTAAAATACCTCAAAATAGCCGCGTTAAGCGACGGGTCGGCTACATTTTGGTCCTTGATAATTTGTTCTATAAACAGCTTGGTGCTGCCGTATGGGTTGGTCGCGCCAAGCGGGGCGTCTTCCTTGATAGGAACGCTTTTGGGCACGCCGTAAACGGTCGCCGAAGACGAAAACACTATATTTTTCACGCCCGCTTTTTGCATAGCGGCGAGCAAATTAATAGTGCCCGTAATGTTGTTATAATAATAATTCAACGGAACGGACACCGATTCGCCCACGGCCTTTAAGCCTGCAAAATGCATAACATCGGTAATTTGGTTTTCTTTGAAGACCTTTTCAAGCCCGTCCATGTCCAGCAAATCGGTCTTGTAAAACTTAACATCCTTGCCGGTAATTTGCTTAATTCTATTAAGGGCCTCTATTTTAGAGTTGGACAGGTTATCCAAAATAACTATTTCATAGCCCGCGTTAATCAACTCAATAGCGGTATGGCTTCCTATGTAGCCTGTTCCGCCTGTGACCAAAATCGCCATCTGATATCTCCTTAAATCAAAATTAATTATATGTTACCACAAAACGCGCCATAAGCAAAATCAATAAAGACTTTTTAATTAATATTTGGCGCCGCCTGTAATATGTATAAACCTTATCTTGTCATAAATATAACTTCTCAAAGGGCGGTCGTATGAGTCAAAAGTGTGCGTGGCTATGGTTATTTCGGGCGTTACGGAAACCACAAACAGCGAATGCGAAAAAATATTGTCTTTAAAACTAAGCTGTATTATATCGCCTTCTATAAGATGGTCTTGGCTTGTTTGGACGGCTTGAGGCCCCACGCCTTTGTTATTGATTATAAACTTAAAAAAATATTCGGCCGCCGTCCAAGACGCCGCGCGGTTGCTCGGCGAGATATAATACCAGCCCGTTACGGGCGTAAAATTCATTACATTGATTCCGGCGAAGACGCATTGCGATATAAAATTGGTGCAATCCCCTCCCAAATTGGAAAAGTCATAATATTTTGGGTTGCGCGAATACGCCCATTTTTTAGCGTATTGCAGCGCGGCTTGGCGGTTATATAAAATTTTTCTCATTATTTTTTAATCCCATCTTAATCTATTTCTAAAAATATATACTTGTCAACGCGGCTTTTATACAATATAATGTAAATATAAATTATATATTCGGAGTAAAAAATAATATGCCATTTGAAGCCCTGAGATGTCCCAATTGCGGCGCGCCGCTTGAACATAACCAAAATTATTGCGACCATTGCGGCATAGGTCTAAAATCCACAGACCCTAACGCCCAAAAAGGCCGAGGGTTTAATATTTCAATAGAAGGCAAGGACAAAACCTACAATTATGGCTTCTCCTTTGACGCCCAGCCCAAACAAGGCCCGGACAGCCAGCAAGGGACATATAGTTTTGGGCCAAACCAAACAACATATGACGCGCGGACCAATACCTACGCTCAAAGCGCGCCTAAGGCCGCGACCGCGTCGTCTTTGTCTCGCGAAGTGGCGCTTATACTGGCGTTAATTTCTTTATTTTTCTTAGGCGGAATCGCCATACACAAGATTTATCTAAAAAGAATGGGCGACTTTGTGCTGTCTTTGCTTTTTTTCTGGACAGGGATTCCCGCTATAGTTTGCTTAATTAATTGCATTTCGCTTGCCACAATGACCAACCAAGAGTTTCATCAGAAATTCGGATAAAATATTTAGGTCGGTATAAAATTTCAAAAAAATATAACTTCAAAAGGACACAAAACCAATACCAAAATTTAACCAAAAAAGAGGGCGACGCCCTTATTTTTTTAAATTGCCCATTGTTTAATCATCTGATATAATAAACCCTGTGCGATACAAAACCATAAGTTCGGAACAAACTTTTGAGCTTGGCAAAAAGCTTGCCCAGAAGCTAAAAGGCGGCGATATTATCGCGCTTGAGGGTCAATTAGGCGCGGGCAAAACGGTCTTTGCCAAGGGCTTAGCGGCGGGCTTGGGCGTCAAAAAAGCCGTTTTGAGCCCCACGTTTACGCTTTTTAGGCAATACAAGGGCGAAAAATGGGATTTTTACCATTTTGATATGTATAGGCTTTCTGATTCCTCAGAGGCCTATGAGGCGGGTTTTGACGAATTTATCGGGCAAGACGGCGCTATTACGGTTATAGAATGGGCTGATAAAATAATAGATATGTTAAATAATATAACTTACTGCGTCAATATCGCCTATATTGACCAAAACACAAGATTGGTGGAAATCAAATGAATTATATTTGCATAGACACGGCGCGCAAACAGTTAGAAATCGTAGGACAATACGAGGGCCAAGAGCTTTACCATTTTGATTCGTCCATCTTGCAGCACTCTGTGACCTTAATGCCCGCTATCCAAAAACTTATGCAAGGCAAGGACTGGGACTTGATTGATTATATCGGCGTCAATTGCGGGCCGGGCTCGTTTACCGGCATAAGAATAGGCGTAACGACCGCTAAAATATTCTCGTATATTAAAAACATAAAAATTTTCCCTTTCAACTCTTTGCAGATGTTCGCATATAATATATATAGCACTTCGGACGAAACCATAGTTTGCGCCCAAGCGAGCGGAAATCCTCAAGTTTATATCGCCGTTTATGAAAACCAAATCGATACGCTTGTGGAGATTTTAAGCCCCAAAGTTTTGACCAAGCAAGAGTTTGATAGGTTTTTGGGTCTAATAGACGAGCCTGTCCTGATAGCTGCGGATTATGAATTGTCCCCAAAAAAAGACAGCTTCAAAATACATTTTATTGAGCAGTGCAAAACAGGCATCCAAAGATTAATGAAACAGGCCAGCGGGCAAAACTCGGTCAATTGCTATCAATTGGAGCCTTTATATATCCAAATTCCGCAGGCGCAAAAAGACTTATGATTAGGACGGCAACCTTAAAGGATATATCCCAAATTTGCCAAATAGAAAACGATTGCTTTGGCGACGACGCGTGGAGCGGTCAAAACTTTTTGGCGGTTTTGGCAAGCGGTATATCCAAGCTTTTTGTCTATGAGGCGGACCAAAAAATAATCGGCTACGCCGTAGTGACTGTTATTTTTGACGAGGCGCGTTTGGATAATTTGGCTGTCTCTTCGCGGCACAGAAAAAAAGGCATAGGAAAGCGACTTGCCACATATATATTGCAATATCTAAAAAACATAGGAATACATAAGGTAACATTGGAAGTCAGAAAGAGCAATACGGCCGCCATAAATCTTTACAGGTCTTTGGGCTTTGTAACGGAAGGCGTTAGGAAAAAATATTATAAGAACCAAGAAGACGCGTATATCATGTGGCGGTATGATGGGGAAAAACCTTGACATAGACATCAATTATATTC
>JAAZDJ010000054.1 GCA_012512255.1 Clostridiales bacterium
AAAGAACAAATCAAAGAAATAGTCAAAAAAGAAGATGTCAAATTTATCAGGCTACAATTTACCGATATTTTTGGCGCTTTAAAAAATGTCGCGATTACTCCCAGCCAATTAGACAAGGCCTTAAATAACCAGTGTATGTTTGACGGCTCTTCCATAGAAGGTTTTGTGAGGATAGAAGAGTCCGATATGAACCTAAGACCCGATCTTGACACTTTTGTGGTCTTTCCTTGGCGCACCCCGCAAGGCAAAGTCGCGAGACTGATTTGCGATATTTATAAGCATGACGGAACGCCTTTTGAGGGCGATCCCAGATATATCCTAAAAAAAGTTATAAAAGACCTAAACCAAATGGGATATACCGCCAATGTCGGACCCGAATGCGAATTTTTCTTGTTCCATTTAGACGAAAACAACCAACCCACTTTGCATTCTAACGATAGGGCGGGATATTTTGACATTTCGCCGGCCGACCTTGGCAGCGGCGCGCGGCGCGACATGTGCATAATGTTGGAGGAAATGGGCTTTGAGATAGAGGCTTCCCACCATGAAGTCGCCAACGCCCAGCACGAGATAGACTTCAAATACGCCGACGCGCTTACCACGGCCGACAATATAGTCACCTTCAAATTGGTGGTCAAGACTATAGCGCAATGGCACGGTTTATACGCCACATTTATGCCCAAGCCCAAACAGGATATAGCGGGCAGCGGCATGCATATCAATATGTCGCTTTTTAAAGACGGCCAAAACGTTTTTTATGACCAAAAAGATTCAATAGGCCTTAGCCAAATCGCGTATTCGTTTATAGCAGGGATATTGGAGCGCATAGAGCCAATAACGCCTATAACCAACCCGTTGGTGAATAGTTACAAAAGGCTTGTTTCGGGCTATGAGGCGCCTGTCCATATAGCGTGGAGTTGCGCAAACCGCAGCCCCCTTATAAGAATACCTTCCACTAGGGAACTTAGCACGCGCGTGGAATTAAGAAGCCCCGACCCTTCTTGCAACCCCTATTTAGCCTTGGCGTTGTGCATAGCCGCGGGCGCGGACGGCATAAAGCGCGGGCTTACCCCGCCGCCGCCCATAAACTCCAATATTTACGCCATGAGCAAGGAAAGCAGGATGCTTAACAATATTAAGACCTTGCCGGTTGATTTGGAAGACGCTATCAACATTATGGAAAAAGACCAATGGGTCAAAAGCGTGCTAGGCGACCATGTCTTTTATAAATACATAGAAGCCAAAAAAGCCGAATGGAGCGAATACCGCACAAGAGTTACAGAATGGGAAATAGCCAATTATTTGGGCAGATATTAGCAAAAAATTTTTTGGCGGGCTTATAAAACTTTATATTGATTTTTGCAAAAAATTTTTTGTGATAAAAAAGAGTTGACAAAAATTATCAAACATATTAATGTTTTGAATGCATGATAAAATCTAGAAATTGAGGCTTTAATGAGATTTACTAAAATGCACGGGGCGGGAAACGACTATATATATGTAGACGCCCAAAAAGAAAAAATAACCAATCCATCCATATTAGCGCAAAAACTATCCCATAGACATTTTGGAATAGGCGGCGACGGCTTGGTGTTGATATGTCCGTCCGATAAGGCCGATTTTAGAATGCGGATGTTTAACAGCGACGGGAGCGAGGCCGAAATGTGCGGCAACGCCATCCGTTGCGTAGCCAAGTATGTTTATGACAAAAAAATGACCTCAAAAAAATCTATCGCCATAGAAACCTTGAGCGGCATCAAAAACATAGATTTGATTTTTGACGGCTTGGGCAATGTTACGGGCGCGGCCGTGGATATGGGCAAGCCTATATTTGACCCCAAATTAATCCCTGTGGCGATGGACGGCGATAAGATTATCAACATGCCCTTAGAAGTTGACGGGCAAATATATAATGTAACTTGTCTTAGCATGGGCAATCCGCATTGCGCGGTCTTTTTGGACGATATTCAGAGCTTGGACCTTAACCGGCTTGGCCCTAAGTTTGAAAACCACAAGGTTTTTCCCAAAAGAGTCAATACCGAGTTTATTAAAGTAATTGACCGAGATAACATTGAGCTAAGGGTTTTTGAGCGCGGCGCGGGCGAGACGCTTGCTTGCGGCACAGGCGCTTGCGCGGCCGCTGTTGCTTCTTTTCTTAATGGTTATACTAATGATGAAGTTAATGTCAGCTTAAAAGGCGGACAACTAAAGATAAAATACGGTAACACGATTATCATGACGGGTAACGCGGTTACGGTTTTTGAAGGAGAGATTGATGTTTGGTATTAACGGTAATTTTTTGAAACTGGCAAATAATTATTTATTTGCTATTGTAAATAACAAAGCAAAAGATTACGAAAAGGCAAATCCTGACAAAAAAGTCATTAGGCTTGGCATAGGCGACGCCGTGTTGCCTTTGGCCCCGGCCGTAGTGGACGCTATGGTAAAGGCCTCGCAGGAAATGGGCAAGGCGGAGACGTTTAGAGGCTATCCGCCCTATCAAGGCTATGACTTTTTGCTAAAAGCCATTGTGGAAAACGACTACAAGGCCCGAGGCATTGACATCGCAACGGACGAGGTGTTTGTAAGTGACGGCGCTAAGAGCGATTGCAGCAATATTTTGGACTTGTTTTCAATTGACAACAGGATAGCCGTTCAAGATCCCGTTTATCCTGTGTATGTGGATTCCAATGTCATTGACGGCAGGGCAGGGCGCGCCCGTCCCAACGGCAGCTATAACAAAGTTATCTATTTGCCGTGCGTTGAGTCCAACGGCTTTATGCCCGAGTTTCCGGAGCGCCAGCCCGATATAATATACCTTAATTTCCCCAATAACCCCACGGGCGCAATGGCGGACTTTGACACCCTAAAGCGTTGGGTGGATTACGCTTTGGAAATTGGCGCTATTATTTTGTATGACGGCGCGTATGAGGCGTTTATTACCGAAGACAAGCCCAGAAGCATTTATGAAATACCCAACGCCAAAAAATGCGCCATAGAATTTAGAAGTTTTTCAAAAACGGCGGGCTTTACGGGCGTTAGATGCGCTTATGTCGTCATTCCCAAAGAGCTAAGAGCAAGCGGCGTATCCCTAAACGAGCTATGGTATAGACGCCAAGCCACTAAGTTTAACGGCGTGTCTTATATCGTGCAGAGGGCGGCTGAGGCTGTTTATTCGCCCGAAGGCAAGCGCCAAACAAAAGAAAACATTAATTA
>JAAZDJ010000055.1 GCA_012512255.1 Clostridiales bacterium
AAATAACAGGCGGGTTTTTTGGTTTAATGACTAGATAATAAAAATTTGGTATAATTGCTGGTATAATCAATTAAAAAAAAGGAAAAAGCGTTTGAAAGACCTAAAAGAGCAGCTAAAAAACAAACAAGAATATAACTTTGACGACCTGATTGAAATAATGAAAATATTGTTAAGCCCGCAAGGCTGTCCTTGGGACAGGGCGCAGACGCACCAAAGCATCCGCATCAACGCCATAGAAGAGGCGTATGAGGTCGCGGACGCCATTGACCAGAACGACAAGCAAAAGCTGATAGAAGAGCTGGGCGATTTGATGCTTCAATCCATTTTCCATTGTATGATTGCCGAGCGCGACAACGAGTTCCGGCTTAAGGACGTGATTGACGCTTTGTGCAAGAAGCTAATATCCAGGCACGCGCATGTCTTTGGCGATACCAAGGCGCAAGACGCTATAGAGGCGTTAACCGCATGGAACAGCGCCAAAGCCCAAGAAAAAGAATTAAAAACTATCACCCAAGATATGAAACAATTGCCCAAGCATTTTCCCGAGCTTTTGCGCGCCCAAAAAGTCCAAAAAAAAGCGGCGGCTGTCGGTTTTGACTTTGAAACCGTAGAGCAATCTTTGCAAAAAACGGACGAAGAGATAGCCGAGCTAAAAGCCGAGATAAAAAACGGCAATTTAGAAAAAGCCCAAAAAGAATTGGGCGATTGTTTGTTTTCTTTGGTCAATACGGCAAGGATGCTAAAAGCCGACGCCGAGCTTTGCCTAAAGCGCGCGACGGACAAGTTTATAAATAGATTTGAGCAAGTAGAAAAGGCAGTTATTGGCAGCGGCAAAGACTTTGGGGAATACACTTTGAGGCAGCTTGACCAAATTTACAACAAGGCAAAAGAACAAGAATGAAAATAGGCGATATTGACTTGGGCGAGGGCGCGATTTTGGCGCCGATGGCGGGCTTTACCGAGCCGGGCTTTAGGGCCGTATGCGCCCGTTTTGGAGCGAGCATGACGGTTACCGAAATGGTAAGCGCCAAAGGGCTGATGCACAACGGCGAAAAGACGCTGGAGTTGTTGCACACTTCAGAATATGAAAAAATTTGCGCCGTTCAGATATTCGGTTCAGACCCCGAAATTATGGCGCAAGCCGTCCAAAGCCCTTATCTAGAAAAATTTGACATTATAGATATCAATATGGGCTGTCCCGTCAACAAGGTGGTCAAAAACGGCGAGGGCTGCGCGCTGATGAATAACTTGCCGCTTGCGTCCAAAATAATCTCGGCTGTAAAAGCCGCCGCCAAAACTAGACCCGTAACCGTCAAGTTCAGGCTGGGCTGGGACAGCGATAACAAAAACTATATTGAGTTTGGCAAGATGTGCCAAGAAAGCGGCGCGGACGCCCTGACCTTGCACGCCCGCGCCAGAGCGGGTTTTTATAGCGGGCGGGCGGAAATTGAGGCTTGGCAGAAGCTAAAAAACGCCGTTTCAGTGCCCGTAATCGCCAACGGCGATATAATAGACAAACGCTCTTACCTTCAGGCGCTAAATTGGGCGGACGGCGCTATGATAGGGCGCGGTGCTTTGGGGAACCCTTGGATTTTTGCCGATATCTTGGATAGACCCGTTGATTTAGCCCCTTTTGAAGTTGTTTTGTCGCATATTAGCGAGCTTTTGAAATACTTTGAGCCCAAAAGGGCGGCGGTTAATTTCAGAAAACACGCCCACCACTACCTAAAAGGTATCCCCAATTCCCGCGAGATAAAAAACAAAATCAACCAAACGGACGACATCGGCCAAGTAATAGAATTATTAAAAAGCGCTTTATAATTTTTTTGATATATTTTTTCTGGCATCGCCTTTATTTTTGGCGCTTTTTTTCATTCTTCACAACCGTTATATCGGCGGTAATATAATATATAGACATGAATATCGCGATAATCAATTCAACGACCGTGAAGGACTTCGCCCTGTCGCAGTTGCAGCAGGTAAGCGAAGTTGACATAATAATTTTCGCCTTTGGCGTTACGGGCGACGTGGACTTGGCGCGGGAACTAAACGGCGAGTCCAAAACATACGCGGAATTGGTTTTGCTTTCCTTAACCAAAAACTGTATCGTAATCGCCGGGATGGATACTAATTTTTTTGGGATTAAGCACAAATCAACCGTTGTCATTCAAAACGGTCATATTTTGGACATTAACGACATGGTGCACTGCTTTGACCAAGTTTACGAAAAAGGCAAAGGGTTTAAGGTATACGATACCGACAAGGGCAAGCTGGGAATAATAATCCATAACGATATTTTATATCCCGAAACTTCGCGGCTTTTGGCTGTGTGCGACTGCGATTTGTTGATAACGCTTATAGATCAAGGCTTGCCCAGAGATTGTATGGTAATGGCGCGTTCGGCGTCTTTGAGCAACGGCGTTTGCAATGTTTGTTCGGAGCCTCATAGCAGTTATCTCTGCGACCAAAACGGAGCGGTCCAATATTATTCAAAAAAAAGTTTTATGCAAATAGATTTTGAGCGCCAAAAAGACAATACGATGCTAAAGTCCCGTCAAAAAGACAAATACAAAGAGATATTTTCCAATTTTTTATAAAATAAGTATTTAACATTTTGGATTTATGGTTATATTAAGTATTTAACATTTTGGATTTATGGTTATATAATGTTTTTAATAAAAACAGGACACAAAGACAATGTTTAATATAGTGCTGGTTGAGCCCGAAATTCCTCAAAACACAGGTAATATCGCGCGCACTTGCGTGGCGACCCATACAAAACTTCATTTGGTAAGGCCGCTGGGCTTTGAGGTGTCGGACAAGCACTTAAAAAGAGCGGGCCTTGATTATTGGCGTTTTGCCGATATAAGTTACTATGATTCTTTCAAGCAGCTGCAAGAGGCGCGCCCCCAAGCTAAATTTTGGTATCTTACCACCAAGGCCAAAAAGCGATATACCGATGTCAAGTTTGAGAGGGGGTGTTTTTTGGTCTTTGGCAAAGAAACTAAAGGGTTGCCCGAGGAGTTGCTGCATAGCAATTATGACCGCTGCATAAGAATACCTATGTATAAGGATTTGCGTTCGCTTAACCTTAGCAACGCCGTGGCTATCGTGTTGTATGAGGCGCTGAGGCAATATAGCTTTGAGGGGCTTAATTGACTGTAATATTATCTAAAAACCGCATATTTATTACACAAAAACGCAAACAATATTGATATATCTTAATAACAGCTTATTATTGGGCGTTTGGGCGGCTTATTGTTTGACAAAATTATTATTGGGCGGTTAAAATATTATTAAAGTAAAAATATAATACGGAGCTTATATTATTAGATGGATAAATTTTTGGAGATACTTAACGCTTGTTTTCAGCTGTTGGCTGGAACGGGCGTTTTTTTATTTGGCATGCACACCATGTCCAAAGGCTTGCAAAAGTCCGCGGGCAGAAGCATACGCAAAATGTTTAATAAGATAAGCAACAACAGGTTTGTCGGCGTCGGCATAGGCACGGTCGCCACCGGCATTATCCAAAGCTCGTCCGCAGTAAGCGTTATGGTCTTGGGCTTTGTAAACGCGGGCGTTATGACGCTGTTTCAGGCGACGACCATAATTATGGGCGCCAATATCGGCACGACTTTGACCGCATTTTTATACGCGTTGCGAGGCCTTGACATATCGCTGTATTTTATGCTTTTGGCTTTGATCGGCGTTTTGATGATAATGTTGGACAAAAAAGGCAATATGAGCCGAATAGGAGAAGCCTTGGTGGGCGTCGGGCTTATCTTTATAGGGCTTGAGTTTATGGGCGACAGCTTTCAAGGCAATAAAGTCGTAGAAGACGCGGTTACTAACTTGTTTGTTATTATTAATAACCCGTTTTTGCTGGTGCTTGTAGGAACGGTAGTTACCGCCATTTTGCAAAGCAGTTCTTTGGTCACCGCGATAATTATTTTGCTGGTTTCAGCAAACACATTGCCTATTATATCGGCTTTTTATTTGGTGCTGGGCAGCAATATAGGCACTTGCTTTACGGCAATCATAGCCGCGATGGGCGCAAACACCAATACTAAGCGCACGGCGTTTATACATATCTTTTACAATATATTAGGCGCTATAATCTTTATGATAATAATGTTGCCTTTAGAGCGGCCTTTTGTCAGGTTTTTTGATTTTATAAGCGGGCAAAACGCGGGAATGCAGGTGGCCTTATTCCATTTGATTTTTAACATAGCCTCGGCGATTTTGTTTATTCCTTTTGTGAAACAAATAGTTTGGGCGTCCGAAAAAGTCATCAAAGACAAAAAGCCCGAAGTTGCCGTGGAGAAACTTAAGTTTTTGGACGAAAGAATACTTAACACCCCCGCCATTGCTATCGCCCAAATTTTGAAAGAAATAACCGCTATGGCGCATTTGGCGGAAACCAATATGGACCTTGCGATGAGCGATATAATCAACAAAACGGACGCCAATTCGGACACCATTGAAAAAAACGAAAGACAGCTCAACTATCTTAACAAAGCCATAACCAATTATCTAGTCAGGATCAGTTCGCTTAATATCTCGCCCAAGGACGAAAAGTTGGTGGGTACGCTGTATCATGTGGTCTCGGACATAGAAAGAATAGGCGACCATTCGGAAAACTTGATGGAAGCCGCGCAAATTTTGGCCAACAACAGCATAGGTCTTTCGGAAGAGGCCCAGAAAGAATTAATGACTATGTATCAAAAAGTCAAGCTATTGTATAGGGACGCTTTGTATGTTTTTGATAAACGCGACCTCAATATGATAAAAGAAGTCAACCGCCGCGAAGAAGAGATTGACAATATGAAAAGAGAATTTACCAACAACCATATTGACAGGCTGCACCAAGGCGTATGTTCGGTAGAAAGCGGCGAAGTCTTTTATGAAGTGACCACCAACCTGGAAAGGATAGCAGACCACCTTACCAATATCGCTTACAGCGTAAGGGAAAGAAGCACCCAAAAAGCGATATGACAATATATTATCAAAGTATTTGACAATAATTGCCAAAACCGTTATATTAAATTTGTATAATTTGCAAAAAATTAATAGGAGAATAAAAATATGAATAAATTAACGGTCAAAGATGTGGATGTTTTTAACAAGCGGGTTTTGGTAAGGGCCGATTTTAACGTCCCGCAAGACGAAAACGGAAATATCACGGACGAGAACAGGATTATAGGCGCGCTTCCTACCATAAAATACCTTATTGAAAACCAAGCCAAGATTGTTTTGTGTTCGCATTTGGGCAGGCCCAAAGACGGCTTTGATCCCAAGTTTTCGCTTGCGCCCGTCGCCAGAAGGCTTAACGAGCTTTTGGGCGGGGTTGTGACTTTGGCTAAGGACGTTATAGGCGAAGACGCCAAGGCAAAAGCCGCCGCGCTAAAACCCGGCGAGGTTTTGCTGCTTGAGAATGTCCGATTCCACAAAGAAGAGACCAAAAACGACCCTGAATTCGCCAAAAAGCTGGCCGAGTTTGGCGAAGTGTTTGTCAATGACGCGTTTGGCACGGCGCACAGGGCCCACGCTTCCACGGCGGGCGTTTGCGATTATATTAAAGTTTGCGTCGCCGGGTTTTTGATCGCCAAAGAGCTTGAGATAATGGGCGGGGCTTTGGAAAACCCCAAGCGTCCTTTTGTGGCGATTTTGGGCGGGGCTAAAGTCAGCGACAAAATCGGCGTCATTAACAATCTATTGGAAAAAGTTGACAGCCTTTTGATAGGCGGCGCTATGGCTTACACATTCGCGCTCGCCAAGGGCGGCAAGGTAGGCGATTCCAAGGTAGAGCCCGACAAGGTGGACCTTGCCAAAGAATTGCTCCAAAAGGCCCAAGACAAAGGCGTCCAGTTATTATTGCCCGTTGACAATGTGGCGGCGGACGAGTTCAGCGCGGACGCCAATACCCAGATAGCGGACAGCCTTAACATTCCGGACGGATGGCAAGGCCTGGATATAGGGCCTAAGACTTGCGAAAAGTTCGCCGAGGTCATCAAGGGAGCTAAGACTGTTATTTGGAACGGGCCTATGGGCGTGTTTGAATTTGAGAAGTTTGCCGCGGGCACCAGAGCGGTCGCCCAGGCTTTGGCGGATGCGGACGCGGTGACCATTATAGGCGGCGGCGACAGCGCGGCGGCCATAGAGCAATTAGGCTTTGCGGATAAGGTTACGCATATTTCCACGGGCGGCGGGGCTTCTTTGGAGTTTTTGGAAGGACTTGAGCTACCCGGCATCGCAAGGCTAAACGACAAATAAAACAAAAAAAGATAAGGGCAAGGAAAATCAACCTTGCCCTATTAAAAAATAAAGGAAAAAAATAATATGAGACGACCTATCATAGCGGGAAATTGGAAGATGAACAACACGGCCGCCCAGACCAAAGAGTTGTTGGAGCGGCTCATACCCAAGGTTCAAGACGCAAAAAGCGAAGTTGTCGTTTGCGTTCCTTACACAAGTTTACATATAGCTAGCCAAATGCTTAAAAACACCAATATTAGTCTGGGCGCGCAAAATGTGCATTGGGCCGACCAAGGCGCTTTTACGGGCGAGGTAAGCGCGCCTATGCTTTTGGAGCTTGGCGTAAAATATGTGATTATCGGCCACAGCGAAAGGCGTCAATATTTTGGCGAGACCGACCAGACGGTAAACAAAAGGGTCATTCAGGCGCTT
>JAAZDJ010000056.1 GCA_012512255.1 Clostridiales bacterium
GTCTATAAACACATCCAATTTTGCTATCGCCTCGTCTACCGTGTGCCCCAAAATATTTATTTCATGCGAAATTTGAGGTATTGAAATTGTAGCGGTATTTAATGCCTTTTCTATTGTTTTGGGTTCTTTTTCTTCTGATTGCCTTAACGCTGTTTCTTTTAAAACGCCCAAATCGCTTGTTTTTACTTTTATTTTCATATTGCCGACGCTTACATCTAATCGCTTTTTCTTGTCCGGCAATGTCAAAATAATGCATTCCTTATTGAGATTTTTCAAATAAGCGTTCATGCCAATTTTTATATCTTCTGTCCGCAAATCTTTTATATCTTTGATTTCTTCCTCATCGTAATGATATAACTGCTTCTCAAGCGCGGTCCGCAATTGTTTGGCTTTTAGCAATTGGCTCTGGTCAAGTTCAGCTTGTTTTAATATTTGGGATATTTGCTCTATATATTTATTGGCTTGTTCGGTTTTTTTCTGGATTATGGCTTTTACTTCCCTATCGGCTGTTGATTGGATTTTTTCTTTTATTTTTGCCAATTCTTCTTTTTCTTTAATAACCTCTTTGATTTTTTGTTGAAGTTGCTCGCGCTCCAACCGCGCTTGCTCGTATTCTTTTTGCGCCTGGGATTTTAATGAACGCGCCAGTCTTAATATATTTTCATAATTATGTTTTTCTTGATTAATGGTCTTTTTGGCTTCCTCCAAAATCTCATGATTAAGCCCCAAATGTCCCGCTATGGTCAAAGCGTTGCTGGTGCCGGGCAAATCCATCATAACCTTGTAAGTCGGCAATAAAGTTTTGTAATCAAATTCCATTGACGCGTTGCGAATATTAGGATGGGTCAAAGAAAACTCTTTTAATTCTGAATAATGGGTCGTAACAACCGCCAAAACATCAAATTTTAATAAATACTTTATTATCCCTATGGCCAAAGCGGCGCCTTCTGTAGGGTCTGTTCCCGCGCCGATCTCGTCAATCAAAATTAAGCTGCCTTGAGTTAGGTTGTCGGTAATATCGGCAATATTTTTTATATGCGATGAATAAGTGCTCAAAGAGTTTTCAATGCTTTGAAAATCGCCTATATCGCAAAATATTTTTTTGAATATCGGCAAAGTGATTTCTTGCGCGGGCAGCATAAAACCGCTAGCCGCCATGGCCGCAAATAAGCCTACGGTTTTTATAGACACGGTTTTTCCGCCCGTGTTAGGTCCGGATATAATCAAAACTTTATGTTTGCCGCCCACCTCTATGTCTATAGGCACAACTTTGTCTTGAGGTATTAATGGATGTCTGCCTTTTTTTATGTTTATATAATAGTCTTGAGTAATAAAGGGCTTAGTCGCTTTTATGTGTTGGGCATATCGGGCTTTGGCAAAAACCGTATCTAAAGCAATAAGCGCTTTTTGATTTCGCATTAACGCGTCCGCGTTATTGTTTAC
Organism: Clostridiales bacterium; assembly: GCA_012512255.1. NCBI lineage: Bacteria > Bacillati > Bacillota > Clostridia > Eubacteriales > Clostridiales bacterium. The sequence goes on from JAAZDJ010000056.1 coordinate 1,444, forward strand.
CTCGTAAGTTAATTGTGTTAATATTCTCTCAATCTCAAGCTGTTCGTCAATTAACAATGATTTTAATTGGTTGTTAAGTTCAACCACCTGCATAGGCTCAATAAAGGCCGTAGCTTTGCTTGATGACTGGTCATGCAACAATCCTTTAATTTCATTTTTAAACTCCATTTTGACCGGAATAACAAAGCGCTCGTTGCGGACAGTAATGATATTATCTTGAAGGTATTTTGAATAAGTCGGCGATTTTATATAATTGTTTAATTTTTCTTTTATGTTTGCTTTAGAATTTGCTATTTTCCGTCTAATAGAAGCAAGCTTTTCGGACGCTTTATCGCTTACTTCGTTTTCATCCAAAATAGAAATTTGTATGTTCTCATATAGCTTTTCTAAAGGCGTAATTTCATTAATTATATTTTTTAGTTTATCAAATTCCGATAAAGGCTTTAATTTGTAAATCGCGGTATGCGCGGCTTTTATTGCGCGGCCAATTTTTAGTAACTCGCCGCAGCTTAATATAGCGTTTATCTTTGCTTTTTGAATTAACTGCTCTATATCGTCAAAATAATCTATCGGATCTATAGCTTTTTCATATAATACACGAAACGCTTCGTAAGTCAAATCAAGGGCGTTATTGGCGGCGTCAACATCATTTGTAGGCGCAGTCCTTAGCAAATACTCTTTGCCAATATTAGATATCGCATAAGAAGAAACTATGTTTAATATTTTGTCAAATTCAATTACATTTAAAGTATTCTTTGAAGTCATTAGCTCTCCATAATATATTTTTTTTCTTATTCCATTATTTATTAATAAGATATCATACTTCTTTTTTTATTATAATCTGTAAAATTCAATAACACAAGATTATAATTTCTAGATAATTATTATAAATTGTAAGCAGTAAGTAGGTTATTATTATGAATGGTTTTGAAATAGGGATATAAATTTCAAATAACTTATATAATGATTATCTCATCAGGATTATATTATTATAATTAAAATTTTTTATAAGTTAAATATAACTTTGCTTTGACATGTTAATCATTATTAGGCGATTAATCGGCAATTATTAATAAGAAAAAATTGTTTTGGCATATTACTCTATCAGGCAAAGTACTATGGGCTGTGTTATTTTTGGTTTATTTTCTTTTTTTTTAAAGCCATTATCGCCTTTTTATCGCTTAATAATTTGATTTATTGCAGCATTTTATTAAAAACCTAAAATTTAATTTAAAAATCTTTTTTAATAACAACATCAACGCCCATAAAATTGGGCGTTGATGCTAATGTTTTTATTATACTATCTTAATTTGTTTAAAACCCTTTTTATGAACGCAGTTCAGCGTTATATTTATATTTTAACCCTCTTATAATTTTGTCAATATTTTTGGCAATGTCTTCGTCTTTTAAAGTTTTCTCATGTGACCTAAACACCAGAGAAAACGCCATGCTCTTATATCCTTTTTCTATTTGCGCACCTGTATATACATCAAACAATTCAACGGATTCAAGATAGGGCCCCGCGCTTTTTTGTATATGGTCAATAAGTTCTTGAGCGGGCGTTTCTTCTTTTACTAAAAACGCCAAGTCCCTTTCTATAGCTTGAAATTTTGATAACGGTTTGAATGTTATTGATTTTTTATGTTGCCATATTTTATCATAATCCAATTCTAATATATACAAAGTTTTTTCTATATCATAATTTTGCAAGACGCTCGGATGCATGGCGCCCAAAAAACCAATCTTTTGGCCGTTTAACTTTATGTCAGCGCTAATACCGGGATGCAAGAAAGGTTCGTTGGATCTTTTATAAGAAGCGCTTAATCCAAAATCCTGCAGAACATTTTTCGCTATAGCTTTTACCGTAAGGAAATTATCAGCCTCATTGCAAATTACAACGCCCAAATAATTTGGTTCTTGCGGCAAATCTTCAAGCGGCAAATTTTTGGGCAAATACACTCTTGATAATTCAAACAATCTAAACTCGTTATTTTTATGGTTGAGATTATAAGCTGCCACAGTCAATAGATTTGGTATAAGCGTCGTTCTCATTGAGCCGTGTTCTTCGCTCAAAGGATTAAGAAGATCAATGGTTTTTAGCCGATAATCGTTCTTATCCAAATTAAGCTTAACAAGCCAATCTTTATTGATAAAAGAATATGTTAAGATTTCGTATAAGCCTAAACCTACCAATGTTTGTTTGGTTTGTTGGGCAGCTTTATAAAACTTGTTAGCGCCAATTTTGATGCTAGAACTTGTATTTGGCAAGCTAAATCCAATCTTATCGTATCCATAATATCTTATCACTTCTTCCGCGATATCGGCATGATTTTCCAAGTCCGTTCTAAATAAGGGTATCGCGCAAGTCAATGTATACCCTTTTAATTTTGCGCCAATTTCAAGGCGGTTTAAAATTTCAATAATTTTATGAGAAGGTATTTCAATTCCCAGCAAGCTGTTTATTCTACTGATTGAAACATCAATTACTTTTTCTTTTTGTTCTTTTGGTTTGATGTCTATAATATCCCCCGCTATCTTTCCGCATCCCAATTCGCAAACAAGCGCAAGCGCTCTTTTCATCCCGGTTTCGCAAGACCAGTAATCAACCCCTTTGGCAAACCTAGCGCTTGATTCGGACGCCAAACCTAGGCTTCTGGAAGTTGATCTTACGCTGCCGCGCGCAAAGATTGCGGATTCAAAAACCACATCGGTAGTGTCAGGCGCTATAGAACTATATTCCCCTCCCATAATTCCTGCTATGGCTATTGGTTTTTTTCCGTCCGCTATGACCAAATGGTCGGGCTTTAAAGAATACGATTTTTCGTCCAAAGCCGTTATTTTTTCGCCTGCTTTGGCTGTTCGGACGTTGATGACCTTTCCTTCAATATTGCGGTAGTCAAAAGCATGCATAGGTTGACCTATTTCAATCAAAATATAGTTGGTAATATCCGCGAAGTTGTTGATAGCTCTTATTCCAACCTTTCTTAATCTATCGCGCATCCATTTGGGCGAAGGCATAATTTTAGCGTGCTTTATGCGGCTTGCCATATATCTTGGACATAGGTCATAATTTAATACATTTACCTTTATGTCATTATTGATAGCGCCATCAACTTCATATTTTAAAGAAGGCGGATTAACTTTTTTGTCCAATACAGCGCCAACCTCGCGTGCTATTCCCCATATGCTGTTGCAATCGGGCCTATTGGGCGTAACCGAAACATCAAAGATATAGTCGTCCAAGCCCAAAACTGTTTTTATATCCGCCCCTAACTCGGTATCGGTAGGCAAAATCAAGATTCCATCAACTTCTGCCCCTTCAATAACACTATCGTCAATACAAAGCTCTTCGCCTGAACAAAGCATACCTTGCGATGTTACGCCTCTTATTACGCTATTTTTTATATTTTTTCCGCAGGGCAATATCGCGCCGTCTATCGCCACAGGCACAATATCGCCTTCTTTTATATTATCTGCGCCTGTTACTATGGTTAATTTTTGATAGCTTAAGTCTAGGGCGCAAACAACTAGTTTATCTGCGTTAGGGTGTTTTTCAATTTTTGTTATTTTGCCTGTAAAAACTTTTTCAATATTTTGGCCCAAATATTGAATTTCTTCAATCTCAAAACCTATATTGGTCAATTTCTCCGCCAAATCTTCGGGCGATATATCGTCTATATCCACAAAATCTTTCAACCAACTTAATGGAACTTTCATCTGCTTTTACTCTCCTGTCTTATCTAAATTGTTTTAAAAATCTAATGTCATTTTCAAAAGGTATTCGCAAATCGGTTATTCCGTAAAGAATATTGGTTATGCGGTCTATTCCTAAACCAAAAGCAAAACCTGTATAAACATTGGAGTTTATATTGCAATTTTCCAATACTTTTGGATTGACCATGCCCGCGCCCAAAATTTCTATCCAACCTACGCCTTTGCAAATTTTGCAGCCCTTGGCGTCGCAGAAAGGACAGGACGCGTCAGCCTCCACGCTCGGTTCGGTAAACGGGAAAAATGAAGGGCGCAATCTCGCTCGCGTTTTTTCGCCAAAAAGTTCTTTCACAAAAGCGCTCAGCGTACCGTTAAGGTCGCACATGCTGATTCCTTTATCCACGACCAAACCTTCTACTTGATGAAACATGGGCGAATGGGTCGCGTCTATATCGTCGCAACGATAAACCCTGCCTGGATTTATCATTTTGATAGGCGGTTTGGTTTTTTCCATTATTCGTATTTGAGTGTTGGATGTTTGGGACCTCAAAATAATATTATGCTTAAAATTTTCTGTTATAAAAAATGTGTCTTGCATGTCTTTTGCCGGATGGTCGTCGGGAATATTTAGGGCTTCAAAATTATAATATTCCGTTTCAATCTCAGGCCCGTCTTCCACCGAATAACCCATAGAAGTGAATATCTCAATAATTCTATTACGGACAATCGTTTGCGGATGAAGCCCGCCTCGCAAAACTTTGGCCGCGGGAAGAGTAATGTCTATGCGTTCTTGCTCTAGCCTTTTTTTGAGTTCAAGCTCGTTTAAGATAACTTCTTTTTCATTAATTAGTCTTTCTATTCGCTCTCTGGTTTCATTTATTATTTTTCCCGCTTGCGGCCTCTCTTGCGGAGGCAAATCTTTTAGGCCGCGCAATATTTGAGTAAGCTCGCCATTTTTGCCTAAGATTTTAACTTTTAAGAAATTCAAAGAATTCAAATCTTGACAATCGTTTAATTTTGATATGCAAGTTTTCACTAATTGTTTTAGCTTTTGCTCCATAATTTTATTGCCCTCCTATAAAAAAACCGTCCTACAAAGGACGGATATACCGTGGTACCACCTTACTTCTCCATCATTATTAATGACAGACTCAATAATTTTAACGCTATCTTATGCGTCCTGTTTTTAGCAGGAAACTCTCGCTTGCGAAGTTCGTTATTGAAGTTTTTAACGGCCTCTCAGCCTATGGACCGTTTTCTCTGTAAAAAACTTTGCCCAATAACTTAATAATCAAGCGGTCATAGTTTTTAATTGATTTTATTTTGTATTATGATAACATAAAAAAATTTTTTAATCAATGTTTTAATGACTGCATAAAAATTTTTTTAAGGAGTCAAATCTAACATTGAATGCATATTATTAAACGCCAAATAAGTTTTTGGCACTTCGCCTATTATAATGCTTTCAGCAAGCAAAGCGACAGAACTAGCCTTTATTTTTTTGTCTTTAAGTCCGGGTATCACAACTACAACATCGGCATTGACCGAAACAAAAATCTTATGATGCGTTTGATTAATCCCTGCGGAGTCAAAACTTGATTTTAATTCGCATTGAACCGACCCCACGGGCAATATCTCAAAAGAAGCTTGAGGGCCTTTTTCTGTAAAAATCGGCATGCCTGTCAATGTTCCCAGCGCAATCTTTACGCCGTCTTTTCCCAATTGTTCAATATGATAATATGTTTTTTGGGCAATATTTTGGGTTACTTGATTGATTTTTGTCGTATTAGCCAAAATCATACTTACTTTGCCGTTTTCGTCATAAATAATATAAACCAAATCGGTATAATTTATATTTTGCGAATAAATTTCGCTAATCGCATGCGAAACCGACATATTTGTCATAGCTTCAACTTGTTTTTGCGAAACCGCGATTATTACCGGATTTACATTCCGTTGAAAAAAGATATAAACTGATAGA